>CAMLER010000367.1 GCA_946478915.1 uncultured Chryseolinea sp. | reverse complement strand
GTATCGCTTAGATGAAAAGATTCTCCCTCATAATCAACCTTCACCGTTCGCATTTCTGAATGGTCGGCCCATGCCACCTGGGATGGCGTTACGTTGCCACCTTCTGCTGCCCACCGGTTCAACGGTCGGTCTATATGCTGGATATATTTTCGAAAAAACCTCTCTTCAATAATGCCCGTGATCTTTTGCTTGGCCTCTCTTAACAAAATCTTATCCTGCGGCCGGCTTGGGCCCGATATCGTTGGCTCCACAATGGACAGATCCAATTCAACGACCTGGCTATACTGTACCGCATCTTCATTTTCACGCCAAAGCATATTTTGTTTTGTATACGCTTCTGTCAACGCAATGACTTCCGGCGAGCGATTGGTTTTATCCAGATAATCAAGCGTCTTATCATCGATTGGAAAATAGGTTATAGTGCAACCGAACTCCGGTGACATATTACCAATGGTTGCACGGTCGGGAACAGATAGGTTTGCCAGGCCATCTCCAAAAACCTCAACGAATTTGCCAACCACTTTTGTCCTGCGCAACAATTCGGTTATCGTGAGCACCAGGTCACTGGCGGTGCTGCCAAGCGGCAACTTTCCTATGAGCTTTAGTCCAATTACCTCAGGTAATGCGAAAAAATGAGGCTGACCCAACATGGCGGCTTCTGCTTCAATTCCACCGACGCCATACGCCACAATACCGAGTCCGTTAACCATTGGTGTATGGGAATCCGTTCCTACAAGTGTATCAGGAAAAGCTACGCCCTTTCGTTCCACAACACACTTTGACAGGTACTCAAGATTCACCTGGTGACAGATACCCATTCCCGGTGGAACCACTGAAAAATTATCAAATGCAGTTTGCGCCCATTTCAGGAAGCGATACCGTTCACTATTCCTTTCATACTCGCGTTCTACGTTTCGCGTGTAGGCACTTTTATCTCCAAAATAATCTACCTGAACGGAATGATCTATAATGAGGTCGACTGGAATCAGCGGATTGATACGCGATGGATCTTTCCCATGCCTTACCATTTCAGCTCTGAGAGAAGCGATGTCGACGATAGCTGGAACACCTGTGAAATCCTGCATGAGAACACGAGCCGGCATAAATGGAATTTCCTTTTCGGCCGGCTTTGGCTTCCAATTCAGAATTGTTTCTACATGTTCACGCGTAACGACATATCCATCGTAACTCCGAACAATATTCTCCAAAAGAATTCTGATACAGAACGGCAGGGTACTAATGCGATGTCCCTTTTCCTCTAAAGCTTTTAGGCTATAAAAAGATAATTTCTTCCCGTTGACCTCCAGGTCTTTTTTTATTCCAAGATAATCCTGTTCCATATCCGTAGGGTATTTTATTTACGCCCAAGTTACCGCTATTGACGCACAGTTTGAAGGGATAGTTGGAAAGTTTAGATCGGAAGGGGATTATTGATGGCTTTAGGAATAAAGTAAAAAGGGATAGGGAATAAGGAACAGCTCGTCGTGTCTAGTCTACACGGGTTTCGAGTCTTCCTGTTCTTCGTCGTCGGCAAGGGCCTGTATTTTTTTCTTTTCGCCGACTATCCAGACAATATCGTTCCATTCGAATTTCGTTGTTGATTCGGGATTGAGTATTCGTTGATTGTTCCGCTCAATTCCAATAACCAGTCCGTTGGTGCGCTCCCTCAATTTCGAATTTCTGATATCCTGACCTTTTAATCGTGTGTGTTCATCAACCAGAATTCTATTAAGCGTTATATCTGCTACTTCTAATTGAGAAGGCTCATGTTCTGCCACCGATTCAAACACAGGCTTGAAAACTCTAATTTGTTCATCCGTGGCAAGAACTCCTGTTTGATCAAATGGCAACAAAATTGCATTGCGGTCCGGAACATTTATGAGTTTTTCCCCACGCTTGATGTATACGATATTAATACCATACTTCTCCCGCCAACCTAGTTCTCTCAATGTACGTCCAATATACTCTGCGTTGGGAGGAACCTCCAGTTGAATAATGTGAGCGTCCCACGGACTGAGTTCCGCCTGCAGGTCGGCATTTTTTCGTGAAACATTCGCAGAAAGTGAATTATATTCAACAGTCTCCCTTTCGTTGAGATTCCCAAGGAAGCGCTGTTCCATTCGCAAATAAAACGCCTGGAACCTTTTACCAAGGATGATCATAATCAAAACAACAATAGGTACCACCACAATCATTGCCACTCCGGTGTCAAACAAACGGAAGACCCAAAAGCCAATCACTCCCACCCCGATAAGAATTCGGAGGATTTCTATTATCAACAGCGGACCGCGATTATATTTATTATCGAGCCACATCTCCTTATACGCCATGTTGTTGGGTCTCTTCGTCATCAGTGCCCATAGGAATGGCGAAGCTACACCAAGAGAAATTATCAGTCCAACAATACTACGTGTTAAAGGCGCCTCAATATATTCCCTAAGGAACGGCATCAGAAAATTCGTGGTCACCAAAATTAGAGCAAACAGAATTATCCCATTTGTTACCGCGATGCGCGCATACGACATTAACACAAGTTTCCATTCACTTTCAGCTTGAATGGCTTGGGTGCTCGAAGAATAGCGATTCAATCTTTTCACCCATTTCTCAGGCAAGATACGTTCAATAAAAAGATACAAGGGCTCAGAAAACTTTATGAGATACGGGGTAGTAAAAGTAGTTATCGCGGATGCCCCGACAGCTACCGGGAAAAGGAAGTCCGAAATAACGCCAAGCGATAGCCCAAGGGTAGCGACGATAAATGCAAACTCCCCTATCTGGGCCATGCTCATCCCTACTTGCACCGCCTGCTTGAGCCCCTGACCGGATAACAACGCACCCACCGTGGTGCTGAACAGTTTACCAAATAAAGTAATCAGTGTAACGATCAACACCGGCCAACCATATTCAATGATCGCCTGAGGGTCGATCATCATTCCTACAGACACAAAAAATATCGCACCAAACAAGTCCCTTACAGGCTTGGTCAGGTGTTCGACCTTCTCAGCTTTCGTTGTTTCGGCAATAATAGAACCCATTATAAAGGCTCCTAATTCCGCCGAGAATCCTACTTCGGTTGCAATAACAACCAGCGCCAGGCACAGCCCCAACGCAAATATGAGTAACGTTTCATCGTCGAAAAGCTTTCTGGCTCTCTTAAAAAGAGTTGGGAGAAGGAAAATTCCAGCGAGGAACCATAGCACTAAAAAGAAAAGTAGCTTCGAAATTGTAAACAGAATTTCAGTCCCTTCAAACTCTTTTGTAACAGCGATGGTCGAAAGCAGCACCATAAGGAGTATGACGACGATATCTTCAACAATGAGCACACCGAAAACGATTCGTGCGAACTGTTTGGTTTTCATACCCAGTTCATCAAATGCACGAATAATGATAGTAGTGGATGAACTGGCTAACATCCCGCCCAGGAACAAGCTATCCATCGTCGACCACCCCATCCATTTCCCAGCGTAATAACCCGCAACGGTTATAAATGCAATTTCCACGAACGCGGTAATCGACGCTTCCCCGCCGACGCGAACCAACTTTTTAAAACTGAATTCCAGACCGAGACTGAAAAGTAGAAAGATAACTCCTATCTCCGCTAATATATCTATGTTATCAACATCGGCGACAGTCGGGATTCCAGGGAAGTGAGGCCCCACTAAAAATCCTGCGATAATATATCCTAATACGAGTGGTTGCTTGATCCATTTAAATACTAGCGTTGTAATGGCTCCTGCCATCAATATGAGTGCGAGGTCACGAATCAAGTCTGGTAAATGCCCCATAACTGGCAATTTAACAGTTTCACGATACTCTATCGAAAAATTTTGAAGCTGAACGGTTGGATGCCGTGAAAAAAATTAAATTCTTTAAAGTGATAGAAAATAACGTCACTGATAAGTTGAAATATCTATTTCCATTTGAAAGCTTTCCGGATAAATTCGTTTGACGACTAAGTACGTGCAATGTTTATAAGACAAATAGGTTGTGCGCGAGAATGACGAGAAATGGAAGAGTCTATGCTTCTACCCGATTTGTAGCATCATCTGTTTTTTCGCCCAGAAATTCCACCCACGCCTTTTTCATACACGGATAATGCTTAGCCGCTTCCGCTAAATTTATAAAAGCCACAAGATTATCTTCAAATCGTTTTGCCAGTGTAGGATCCTGAATATTGCAATCACCATCTAATGCCTTGTGTGCCGCAGATAATGAAAACATATTTGGAAAAACCCTTGTTCCTAAATGTTCCAGCGGAACCCGAAGGGACCAAAGTCCGCGATTTCCGCCCGCTAACGAAGGAGAAGCAGACATCAATAAAGCATGTCGCTCATTGAAAGGCTGTGGTCGGAATCTCGATACCCAATCAATAGCGTTCTTAAGATGCCCCGGCATTGACCCGTTATACTCGGGAGATGAAATTATAAAGGCATCTGTTGTTAATAGCCGGTTCTTGAATTCCGTAGCCCCTTCTGGATGCACACCGTTCTTTTCAAGGTCCTGATTAAAGGAGGGGCAGTCGAAATCATGCATAAGCGAATTGATAACCTTTACATTATTTCGTTCGAGAATTTTTATCGCAAGGTTAACCAATTGTGTATTTAATGATTCACTTCTAAGGGAAGCAGAGAATACCAATATCGTCAATGGTTCCCGGCCTGAATTAGGTTTTTGTTGGTCCATATATACTAAAATTTATTTTAGGTTAATGATTCTAACGCCAGCCGGCAAATAGCTTTTGTCCCCTCTTTACCTGGGCCCTTCGTCAACGAAAATGTTTTCAATGTACCCATCTATCTTAGGGCGGATTTCAATGTTTTGTTGGCCTTCAATGGTTGCGGGGTATTGGGTACTGAGAGTTGAAGTAGTGGGTACAATTGTTAATATTGGATAATCTTTTGCTACTGACGCGGCGCCTGGTGACTCTTTCTTTCCGCACGATAACAATAAAGCCACCATCGACGCGGAAATAATGGTATACAGAAATTTTGTCCATCGCATTCTCATACTTGTAGCTCTGTTGATTCCCGCCATTAGCTAACACCCGATGTCTACTCAAGCAATGGATGGTAAAGAATTGCCTTTGCGTGCATCCTTCTTCAATATGTCAAGCTGAGGTAAGGAAAATTTTTAATGCAGATGTAGCTCAAAGGATTAACAGAGCCTGACAAAAATGGTTATTACACAGATATTTATCGCACTTTGTAATGTTTGCGCACTTTACAAGGAGGAATAGGGAATAAGGCGCCCTTTGCGACTAGCGCGACGGCGCAAAGTTTTAACGTAGTTAAGTTTCCAATTTTAATTTGTGAGGAAGATGGATGACCCCCCTCTGGACGAAAGCCAGGAAAGTAATGTAACTCTCCTTTTTCGATCATGTTCGAACTCATCATGACTGCGCAGTCTGTGCGTATGAATGCACTGAAGAAGACTTTGTTTGATGTAGTGATGCATTACCACCGCCGCAAGGCAATTGGCTTTGCGACCTGTGGACCGTTCAGTATTACTCAACATACGACGGGCGCTCGATCTGGACGGATTAAGCGATCTCCATTAAGACACCCATTGCGCCGTTGCGTCATTGCGGTAAAATATTTCTTATTCCCTATTCCTTTTTTTTACTTGATAGTTATTAGACCTACCTACTTTGTCAGCTTACACATTACATAATAAAGGATTGATGAAATACAAGGTCACTA
>CAMLER010000366.1 GCA_946478915.1 uncultured Chryseolinea sp. | reverse complement strand
ATGTGCGCCCGGCACGATATGTTCAAAACGGCCAGACAATCACTAAAGAGGCTTTGTCCGATCCAGAATTAATACATTTCCCCGAGGTTGGTACGCTCGAATCGTGGAATTCGGACGGATTGCGTTCATTGATTAGGACTATGCCTAATATCCCGAACATGATTGAAAAAACACTTCGATATCCCGGCTGTATTGAATACCTGCGAGTACTGCGCGAAGCAGGGTTCTTTTCATATGAAGTTGTCGATGTTAGAGGAGTCAAAATCCGACCGATCGATTTAACAGCTAAGCTATTATTTCCGAAGTGGAAACTCTCGCCAGGTGAAGAAGAATTTACAGTGATGAGGATTCGTCTTAGGGGCGAGGAGAATGGACGGAATAAGTCATACCAATATGACCTATTAGACAAAACAGATAAAGCTACAAACACACTTTCCATGGCCAGGACTACGGGCTACACGTGTACCGCAGCCGTTAATCTCGTGTTGCAGGGAAAATTTTTAAGGCAGGGGATTTGTCCACCAGAATACCTGGGTGAGGATCAGCACTGTTTCGATTTTGTTCTGGAACACCTGAGGCAACGCGGCGTTGTCTACAATATTACCAGGGAAGAGATCACCGCGTAGCCAGCTTGCTTTTCCAATAGCCGTAAAGGAAATAGAAGACAAGGCCAAAAGCCATCCATCCGAAGAAAACGATCCAGCTGCTGGTGGGAATCTCGATCATGAGATACAGGCAGCATATCATTCCAAGGACCGGGATTAACGAAAGTTTTTTTGTGAAGGATAGGATGCTTATTCCGGCGAACATCATGACAAAAAGAATAAACAGTATTTGCTCTTGTGTGTCATGAACGATATTTATAATGGCATCTCCGAGGCGATGACGGAAGGTCAGAACAAAAACAATGAACAATGGAGCGACGATCCATTGGGCGTTAATGTAGGGCAGATTAAATTTCTTCTGTGCAGATTTCTCCATCCTTGGTAACATGAGAACCCCACCGCACACCAGAACAAAGGCGAACAAAGTGCCGATGCTGGTCAGATCGGTCATGATGGCACTTTCAACAAACAGCGAAGGAATAGCGACAATAATGCCGGTAACGATGGTAGAGAATCCGGGAGTTTGAAACCGCGGATGTATTTTTCCAAACCGTTTCGGCATTAAACCGTCGCGGCTCATGCTCATCCATATGCGTGGTTGTCCGATTTGAAATACCAGTAACACACTCGTTGCTGCAACGACAGCGCTAACAGAAATGAAAAATCCAACTTTGCTGAGGTCGATTTTTTCAAACACATACGCCAACGGGTCGGCTACATTATTAAATTCGGAATAGCTTACCATGCCGGTAATGACCAACGTTACCACTACATAAATGAGCGTGCAGATAATAAGAGAGTAAATCATTCCTCGCGGAAGGTCGCGCTGTGGGTTAGCACACTCTTCAGCGGTTGTCGAAATGGCGTCAAACCCTATATAGGCAAAAAATACGGCTGATACTCCTTTCAAAACACCAGTGAAACCATTGGGCAAAAATGGATCCCAGTTGCTGGCATCTATGTAGAATACGCCTATGATCACTATAATAGCGAGGACGAACATCTTGAGTCCAACCATAAAATTGGCGCTCGTTCTGCTTTCCTTGATTCCAATATAGGCTAGAGCTGTGATAAAGACGATGATAAGAAAAGCAGGGACATTGCAGATGATCCTGTAACCCGCTACGAGCGGCGCTATAGTCCACGTCAGCCCCTCCGTTGAGGCACCAGCAGACTGCGCAGCGATAAATTCTTTATGTGCTGTTGTTGGATCAGTGGCGAGCCATGCCGGCAGATGAAGGCCGACTCCTTCAAGAAGGTTTACAAAGTAGCTGCTCCACGAAATGGCGACGACAACATTCCCAATCCCATATTCCAATATCAAAGCCCACCCGATAACCCATGCGACCAGCTCTCCGAAAGTTACATATGAATAGGTGTAAGCGCTTCCGGCAACTGGTACCCGCGAAGCGAACTCAGCATAACAAAGTGCCGTAAATCCACAGGTAATGGCAGTAATAATAAATAAAAAAACCACCCCGGGGCCTCCGTTATAGGCAGCCTGACCAATTGTTGAAAAGATTCCCGCGCCGATTACAGCCGCGATCCCCATCGAAGTCAAGTCACGAACTCCCAGGATTTTTTTAAGCCCTTTACCGTGATCATCCGCTTCTTGTTGCCTGGCATCCTGAATTATTGTTGACAGAGATTTCTTTCTCAATAACGATTTCAGCATTCAAATGGGGTTAAGTCCTCAAAATAGTTATTTTTTTGGGTTAAATTAAGGCTCGAATATTTTCGCCATTTTTTTTTAACGGTTGCATACCAGCATTTTTTGATGAATTTACCTGACAAAATGCATCAGCATAATTTTGGAAACGATGATGCATCTAAACTCTCGATCACTTCAGAGGAGTTGAATCTTCTTCCCTTGAAAACATTCGCGGGAAAAGTAAATGTTATCACTGAACCTGACAAACTTTCGAAAGTACGGGCCGAAATTGAAAAGTACGAACAGGTTGGATTTGATACGGAGACGCGTCCAAGTTTCAAGCGTGGCCAAATATATAAGGTTGCGCTGCTTCAACTTGCTATTCCTGACAAGGTGTTTCTCATTCGCCTTCATCATACAGGACTCCCTGAAGACATTATTTCAATTTTTGAGAATCCGACGATATTCAAAGCGGGTGTTGCAATTCATGATGATATTAAGTCTCTACAAAAAATGAACAAATTCACACCAGCATCTTTCGTAGAACTTGCAACGCTGGCTCGAACTTCTGGATTACAAGTTGAAAGTGTAAAGAAGCCCGCCGGATTGCTGTTGGGTATTCGTATCTCCAAGAGTGCACAAACTTCGAATTGGGAAGCGCCAACCTTGACTGAAAAACAGATCGATTACGCGGCGACTGACGCATGGGTCTGCCTTGAGATCTATTCTAAACTATTGAATGCGAAACGATAGGAGGTCTCGTTAGTCTATTTGTGTTTCTGGTCTGCAGATAGGTACAGGGGTATAAGGTATAAGGGATGTAAGCATCAGCCATAAATATCGTTAAGTATTCCGGCCAGTCGGATGCCAGCCTGCAAGAGTCGATGCCGCACAATGTGAAAATTTTCGTACGCATACTTGTACCCCAGATTGCCGCGTCCATAACGGTATACCTGTTCGTGATATTCCATGCTCTCTGACGCCCAGGTATCGATGTCTGATTTTTGCCATGACAGGATTGTTGCAGCATCCGGTATCTCGAGAGAAGAGGCAAGTTCGGTGTAGCTTAGCCTCGTATCATCGATCATGTCGCTATCCCAAACGCGGTGGAGACTACTCTGCGCCCGGAACCAGGTAACTTTAATATCATTTCCTCCCCGATCATTCCCACTACCGACATGCAACGGTTGGTGGAGGTCCCCAACCAAATGGATTAACATTTTCAGATATTCCCTTTCCTTGTCCGCGTTTAATGATTTTGACTTAAGCGCACTTTTCAGTCTTTCTATCGTCTCAAGAAGGTCGCCATTCTTATTTTTTTCTGATTGTTGATAAGTTAACCCTTTCGGTATGGTCACCCAATGCCAGTCGCTGGCGTAATCATACGTTGAATCAGAACGTATTTCATCCATCCACGTACTCGCCATTGCCAGGGACTGATTACCAAGTATCCTTGTCAGTTCTTTTTTTACTTTTTTAGAAATGTTTTGCTCAGCGATCCATCCTGTAACTCGATGACCTGTCGGGCCCCAGGCAAATGAAAGGGAGCTAGAAAAAATCATCAGCACGACGGCAAGATTTCTTTTTGAAATGAAGCATTTGATTGTTCCATTCGTGTTCAAATACCTTCCGTTCAAGTTCATGGGTTTTTTATAATCTGAAATGCAGAAAGCGACTTAGTTGCAATCAAACATACTCATGTCCGAAAGGAATACCAAGGACTTGTTATTCGTTAGTCCTTCTTTGTCATGTTTGCGATTTTTAAAGGAGGGAATTGGGAATGAGGACGCGCACTTGCGACGCCATCCTTATTCCCTATTCCTTTTTTCTAAATTGGACAAAGTAGGATTAAGAGTTATTCGTTGATCGTGTGTGTGGGTTTAAGGTGTGGGAGTGCGCCCGATTTAAACGTTGCGCTTGATTGGAAGGGGACGACGAATTTACATATTGCCAATGGCATGGTTCTGCCTGAGTCGCACGACCTCGGATCACGATTAATGATTAACTGATACGAAAAATGGACGACCGATGTACGGTTTACCGAAATTGGATACACTTCAGGGAGTATAAATGAATAACGGTTCCCTCTTTCGTGTTGATCTCATTTGTGCGAGGGTAATGGGTGTTGGAGTTGACTATTAACGTTTATAATTTTACTAGCGGATTTTGATCTTCTTAATACCTAACTTTTGCCCTAACATGTTCACTGGAAAGGAGGGGAGGTGCCTCGAATGAAGAAAGAGCTTACCCTGGATTTTGATATTCAGGCCCAACCCGACGATGTTACTTGTGGTCCAACTTGCCTACAGGCTTTGTACAATTATTATGGGGATGTTGTACCGTTGAAAGAGGTTATCCAGGAGGTAAAGCAATTGAAGTTTGGTGGCACATTAGCAGTAATGCTTGGAAACCATGCTCTGAAACGAGGGTACAAGGCGCGCATTTATACGTACAATCTGAATGTATTCGATCCTACATGGTTTAAGCACTCCTCAAAGAAGATGATTCAGTTCCTCCGTGAACAGATGGAATTTAAGCGCAAGCGCAGGAAGCTCCGAATTGCTTCCCAGGCTTATATAAAATTTCTTCAGTCGGGCGGCGAATTGCGAAATCTGGAACTGGATGAAAATTTGATCAAAGCCTATTTGAAAAAATCAATACCCATACTCACGGGTCTCAGCGCAACTTACCTATATGGGTCTGCGCGCGAGATACCTGAATTTGATATTTTCGATAGCATCAAGGGTGAGCCCGCCGGACATTTCGTGGTTGTCACCGGCTTCGATGAAGAAAAGAAGTGCGTTCACATCACGGACCCCAACGAGCCCAACCCACTGGGCCAGGGTAAAGTATACAGTGTTAGTTTTGCACGACTCATTAATAGTATCATGTTGGGCATCGTTACCTATGATGCAAATTTGTTGATAATCGAACCAAAAGTAAAAAAGGCAAATGCCAAAACTCATAGTAGTTGACAATCCAGACGATTGGCAATTCAACCTCACAGATGTTGAGGTCATAACACCCTCACGTTATATTGCGGGTGATGCACATCCCGAAACAAAGGGTGTGAAAGTTATTAACTTGTGCAAATCATACCAGTATCAAAGTATAGGATATTACGTATCGTTGTTGGCAGAGGCGCGCAAGCATAAGGTGCTGCCTGGAATCTCAACCATTCAGGATCTTCGTTTCCCATCTATTCTTCGCGAGGATTTTCAGGATTTTGATGACTTGATTCAAGCGTCTTTTAAGAATGTTACTCATGACAAGGTTGAGTTTGATATTTATTTTGGGATTACGCAGGAGGAGCATTTGAACAAGCTGGCAAAGCAACTTTTCCAGTACATACCAGCGCCGTCGCTCAGTGTTACTTTTACGAAGCGCAGTAAGTGGGTACTTCAAAGTATAAAGCCTTTGAGCTTTGGTGAAGTTCCACAGGAAG
>CAMLER010000365.1 GCA_946478915.1 uncultured Chryseolinea sp. | reverse complement strand
CTTGATACAGTTATCTCTACGAAAATATTTTCTTCTCTGCGTCCAGCCTGGACGTGGACAGGCTTAGTTAATATCATGAACCTCGAGGAATTGATTTTGAAGCTGATGCCGGAAAATAGTTTCGATGCCTTGAAGATTCCGATGACAATTGCTACAACGAACTTGAATACGGGTAGAGCGGAGTATTTTACCTCCGGAAATCTAATACCCTGCATACTGGCCTCTTGTTGTGTGCCCGTAATTTTTGCGCCTGTCCAACTCAATGGACAACACTATGTAGATGGTGGCATTACCGATAATCTTCCTTCAAAGATCTTGCGCGACCAATGCGAACTTTTAATAGGATCCCATTGCAATTTTATCAGTAGTGAGCACGATGTGAAAAATTTTAGATCAGTGATCGAGCGAAGCTTGTTGATCGGTATTAGCGGGAACACTGCAGTGAGTAAGAATTTGTGCGACGTTCTGATCGAACCTCCTGAACTCGGAAATACCAGCGCATTTGATTTAAGCGATATCAAACGGTTGTATAACATCGGATACGAATTCACAAGGAATCATTATTCCACTAATACATTTTTGAGTACTGCGCGTCATTAGTCAATGCGCATTTAAACGTGTGTTTCCTAAGCACAGCACGTACCGACTAGTACGTGTAAGGGAAGGGTATAATCAAAAGATATTTGAAAAACCCTTTTTAAACTTTCGCGTAGAAGTACATCAGTTAAAACAACAATCCTATATGAAAAAAATTACAATCCTTGTATTTGCGATCTTTGCAACCTTTGGAGCTTATGCTCAGTACAATCAGGGCAGAATGCTGGTGGGTGGAAGCCTGGGGTTCTCGACTCAAACGGAAAAGACAAAATACGACGGAAACACGCAGACTGATGGAAAGTGGACCAGCTTTTCATTTGAGCCCCAATTTGGATACTTCATCATTGACAACCTGGCAGTAGGTGCAAGTTTGGATTTTGGACTAAGCAAGTGGAAAGACGAAAATGATAGCGACGATGACTATAGCTCGACGTCAATTGAATTCACACCAACAGTTCGGTATTATTTACCACAGAATATTTTCTTTCAAGGTCAGGTAGGTTTTGGAACTGGGAAGGATAAGTATGGAAGCGGTTCAGTGGATGAAGAGAAATTTAGCACGTTTAGTTTTGCATTGGGAGCAGGATACGCTCACTTCCTTACAGACAATGTAGCCATTGAGCCAATGATCGGTTATGGTTCTTATCAAGCAAAGGATAAGGATACCGATGTAAAAGATATAAATAATGGTCTCTTCCTAAGAGTAGGTCTCCAGGTTTACCTGGGAAAATAGTTGCATTCAGACAACAAAAAATGAAAACCTCTGTTAAATAAGGCAGAGGTTTTTTTATCATCGTCGATTTTTAAAACAGTTTCTGTTAAACTAACTCTTTATGAAAAAGATTATTATCACATTATTCCTGGCGGGTGCATCATTGTATTCTTTCGCACAAACGCAATTTGCCGTTGGCCTTAAAGCCGGTCCGAACTTCGCGAAAATAGACACTGATGCTGGCGCACAGGCAAACTACGAGAGCCGGACAGGCTGGCATGCGGGGGCGTTCCTTTTGGTTAAGGGAGAAAAGTTCGGTTTCCAACCTGAAATTATCTTTTCCCAACAGGGGTCGAAGTTTCAATATTCAGGTAGCCCTGATCTTGAGGCAAATTTTAGCTATGTCAACATCCCCCTGATATTTAAGTTATACACAATAGGAGGTATCAACTTACAGGTAGGTCCGCAAATTGGACTGCTGACGTCTGCAGAGCGAGAAGACTTTGCGAGTGGTCAGGGTGGAGTAATAACCAAGGAAGACATTAAAGATGATCTCAAGAAAACCGACATCAGCCTTGCCCTGGGAGTAGGCGTAGACCTGCCACTTGGATTTACGCTGGACGGTCGCTACAACTGGGGACTCTCAGACAACGACGATGGAGCTGTTACGGATAGTGGCGCGCCAATCGGTCAAATAAAAAATCAGGTTTGGCAAATTTCTGTCGGCTACAAATTATTCCGCTCCGGTAATTAAGACATACTCCATCCTCTAAATTGGAAAGCCACCTGAATCAAGGTGGCTTTTTTATTTGTCAAATTGTAAAACCGTGTGCCCGTTTGGCGTTTTTTGTGCTCACTTGAAGTTATCAATGTACTCCTGTTTTTCAGGAATAAATTTATGCCTAAGCGGGTGGAGGCTAATAAAACCAATAGTTCAAATTTAGTAATCAGTGAGCACGCGGTTCAGAGAACAGATTTGCGCCGTGGCGCCTTTGCGTCGTCGCTCCCTTAAATATTATTCAACTTTAATGAGGAAATAATTTTTTTTCCCCTTTTGCGCCAACATGTACTTGTTTTGCAACAGCATAAAGTTTCCCTTCGCATTGGCGTCCTCGACTTTTGCCTTATTAATGCTGACACCGCCGGCCTGAATCATCTTCCTCGCTTCGCCTTTGGACGAGAAGATAACACCATTTGTTGTTACGGATAGTAAGTCCGTAACGTTGACGTAATTCTCAAAGGCCGACTTGCTTATCGTTGTTTGGGGCACACCTTCGAAAACCGCTAACAACGTTTCTTCGCTAAGACTTTGTAATTCCTCCGTAGTAGAGTTTCCGAACAGAATGTTGGATGCTTTCACAGCGATATTGTATTCGTCTGCGCCGTGTACCCTTAACGTGATATCTTTTGCCAGCACTTTTTGAAGTTTTCGCTCACTGGCATTGGTTTCATGTTCCGCGAGCAAGGACTGAATCTCCTCCCGGGATAATTGCGTAAACACTTTTATGAAATTTGCTGCATCCTCATCAGAAGTGTTTAACCAGTACTGATAAAATTTGTACGGTGAGGTCTTTTTTGCATCGAGCCATATGTTTCCTGCTTCAGTTTTTCCAAACTTGGAACCGTCGGCCTTTGTGATCAATTTAGTCGTGAGCGCGAAAGCCTCACCATTTGCCTTTCTTCTTATTAATTCCGTCCCTGTAACGATATTTCCCCATTGGTCGGAGCCGCCCATCTGAAGTTTGCAATTCTTATTTGCATACAGCCAGTAAAAATCATAGCCCTGAACCAATTGATAGGTAAATTCTGTAAAAGACAACCCCGCCTCTAGACGCTTCTGAACAGAATCTTTGGCCATCATATAACTCACGGTAATATGCTTTCCCACATCGCGAATAAAATCCAGGAAAGTAAAATTTTTGAACCAGTCGTAATTATTTACCATTTCGGCGGCATTCGATCCACTGAAATCCAAAAATCTTTCGAGTTGTGATCGCACGCAGGCAACGTTGTGAAGGAGCACGTCTTCGGAAAGCAGATTTCTTTCCGCTGACTTGCCCGACGGATCCCCAACCATTCCAGTGGCACCACCTACGAGCGCGTAGGGCTTGTGTCCTGCGCGTTGAAAGTTGAGTAGGGTCATGATCTGTGCGAGGTGCCCGATGTGAAGTGAGTCTGCCGTAGGATCAAATCCAATGTAGCCAGAAACATGTTCTTTTATTAAAAGATCTTCTGTTCCTGGCATTACATCATGCAGCATTCCGCGCCAGCGAAGCTCTTCCACAAAATTCTTAGGTGCCATTGTTAAAATTTGCACAAATATAAAAAACCGGGCTTGTGGAAGAACAACGGAGAACTAAGAAGTTTGCAGCAGCGAAGTAACCTGTTGTAGTCTGCTATTGGGCTCCATTGAAAATACTTCGGTTAACGCACCACTGTTCAGATCAAAGTACCACCCGAACAGAGCAGGACCTTCATTTCGATCCCATGCCTTACGGATAATATCTAACTGGCTAAGTTTGATAACCTGAGCGCGAATGTTTAATTCGGCTAGCCTCCTGGATCGCTGTTCCAGATCAAGGTTCATCAGTTCGTCGTTGTAACTGTCGTACAAAACATGCAGCTCTTCCAGCCATGTACGAACGAAAGGGCGCTGATCATTTCCCGAAATTACATCTTGCACCCCTGAGCAGTGGCTATAACCACATACAACGATATAATCAACATGCGACATTTCCACTGCTTCCTGGACGGTGGCCATCAAGCTGAGGTCGTCCTTGCGCACCTGGCATCCCAGATTCCTATAAACCATGACCTCACCTGGGTCGGCATTGATCAATTCGCGAACAGGCACAAGGCTGTCGATAGATCCAATCCATAAAATATCCGGTGAATGCAGGCCGGCAAGTCGCTGAAAAAATGTCTTGTCCAGGTTTAACTTTTCCATAGCCCACGCCTTGCTTTCTAAAAAAATTCTTTCCTTTTGTGTCATGATTTGAAAAATGGGTGATAAGCTGTAATAGATTGTCTTAATTCAACGGAGATGTCGCGATTTATAGCAGACTCTCTAAAATCGTTAATGGTTTCTAAAATATCCTGATCAATAAACGCTGACTTGGATCCATCGATAATAACATTACTTCCTTCAGGAATATCCTGAAACGTTTGTCTCAGCACCGCTTTGTTTAAGAATGAAACATCCTTGGTCAGCCTGATCAGGTAATTGCCATTTTCACCAACGCTAAATAAAGCACGGTGGAAATTAGTTTTCAGAACAAAGAATAGCCCTACTAATATGCCTATCGTTATACCGATCAGAAGATCGGAAAGGAGAATAGCTATAATGGTAACCGCAAAGGGAATAAATTGATCCTTACCTTTTTTATACATGCTGATGATTAGGGATGGCTTTGCCAATTTATATCCAACCATTAGCAGGATCGCAGCAAGGCAGGCGAGCGGGATTTTATTAAGCAGCCCGGGAATGAGCAGAGCAGTCATCAATAGCAAGATTCCGTGCGCAACAGCTGACGTTTTAGTTCGAGCTCCAGCCGCTACGTTAGCAGAGCTTCTCACTATTACAGCTGTAACAGGAAGACCACCGATAAGACCGCTTACCATATTTGCAATTCCCTGAGCCTTAAGTTCACGATTAAGGGGTGACGTTCTTTTATATGGGTCAAGCTTGTCGACTGCATCGATGCTTAGCAGACTTTCAAGGCTTGCCACAATAGCGATAGTAAAGGCGATTTTCCATGTTTCACCGTTTTGAATTACAGAAAAGTCGGGGAAATCGAATTGCGCGAAAAACGCCTGAAGCGTGCCGGCGACGGGCAACGACACCAGATGGTCTCCGTTAATTGCCATCGACGGAGACACCAGTGAAAACAGTTCATTTAAAATAACTCCGGCCGCAACAACTAATAGGGGAGCTGGTAAAAATGTTGATATTGAACTTTTCTTTATTGCTGGTCTGTCCCAAAAGATCAGGATAAACATTGCCACCAGAAAAATTACAACGGCACCTGCATTGATGTATTGGAAAGCATTTAAGACCTCGCTGAAAGTGTTTTCACCATTGGCCTGGAAAAAACTTTCATCGCCTTCAAAATCTTTGTCGTATCCTACCGCGTGCGGAATTTGTTTCAGGATAAGGATTATACCAATTGCAGCGAGCATTCCCTTGATCACAGATGAAGGAAAGTAGTTTCCAATTGTTCCTGCCTTGAAGAAGCCGAGCAGCAACTGAATAATTCCAGCAAGGACAACCGTAGTCAGAAATGCCTGGTAACTTCCTATTGATGCAATTGAAGCTAACACGATGGTTGTCAAGCCCGCCGCTGGGCCACTGACACTGAGCGCCGAGCCACTGAACATGCCTACAACGATACCGCCGACTA
>CAMLER010000364.1 GCA_946478915.1 uncultured Chryseolinea sp. | reverse complement strand
TTCGGTGGACAAGTACGCCGATCTATTGCATAAAATCCGCTGGAGAAGAATTTTTTCCGTTATCGATTGAAATTTAGGTTTTGGGATTAAGGCTTGCTTGCATTCATCATTTATCATGGATGATTAATGCGTCTGATCGCAACACATCGGGTAAAAGTGAGGAGTATTAGCAACACTTTACCCCAGAAAACGTGGGGTAAATGGCTGAAAATCGGTGAAACAGGCGGGCACATAATTTGGAAGACGTGAAACAGAAAAAAATTCTCACTTAAACAAATTGTGAATATGAAAAAGCTAATCGTGATACTCTTTGCTGCTGGAATGTTAGCAGCGTGTGGTGACGGTACGAACAGAACATCTGGGGCTAATACAGACGAAAATGTGGAAGACAATGCAGGTGAAGTGCTGACACCAGAAACCGACGAGATGGATAGCATGAACATTGATACCCTGTCCACTCCTGCACCGGGCGATTCAATAAGATAAATACCTTTACTGTAGGTAGACGAATACCGTCTTATGTCGTTGACGTAAGACGGTATTTTTGTGTTTACCATGTGGTAAAATTTTTTCGATTTCCGTTAGAGCCGTAAATTGGACAATGTTATTCATTATTCTCGGCTTAATATCCAGTTTGGTTCCAATTCCTTCAACCGCAGTTGAAGCGTGTAGTAAATGCATTGTCTTATGTGAACAATCTCGCCATCGTATAATAATCGTTGACACTGAGGCAAATCGCATCGTGTGGGAGTGGACGGCGGAGAAGTCCAATGTTGACAGAGATCATGTTAATTGGTTTGATAACCCCGATGAAGCGAAGCCGGTTTATAATAATAAATATATTTTGATGACGGCGTCTGGCGGAGCCGTGGGATTGATCCGACTCGCCGACAAGAAAGCAGTATTTTATGCCTACGCCGGCGGCAACCCTCATTCAGCTGAAATTCTGCCTGATGGGAATATAGTTAGTTCATCCAGCACTGGGAATTTTCTTCGCCTCTTCGCTGTCGATACAATTAATTTAGCCGAACATGTTTCTTTTAAATCTTATCCAATTACAGACGGTCATAACGTCGTTTGGGATAAGACGCGACAAGTACTCTGGGCGGGGTCGGGCAATCAATTATATTCATTTACTTACAACTCCGATTGCAATGACCCCTCACTGACCTTGGCTGATTCGGTTACACTCCCGGCGAATCTGCACGATCTGTTTCCGGTACATCATAAGGATGCAATGTGGCTTACAACAGGTTTAGATATCTATCATTTCGAGTTTTCAACAAAGAAGTTCAGGAAGGTAAAGGCAAAACACACGGATCATATTAAAAGCGTTTCCTCCGGGCCACCGGATTTTCCTTCTATCATTATTCATCCCAAAGAAAAATGGTGGACAGATGAAGTGATCTCCTTCACAGGGGAAACAATTTTTATGCAACATGGGCTCCGAATTTACAAGGCACGATGGCTGTTAGAGAATCATTTTAGCTATCCTGAAAATCATGAAATTAGCATTTGCAGAAATTAGAAGTCTTTTGCACCTCATAGCGGCGGTGGCGGTTATGATTTATTCACTTTTTCTCTCAGTTTTGTAAAAAAAGATATGAGGTCTATTCCATTTATTCTTGTCGCCACGCTTCTGATTTTTACGATCAAAGGATTTAGTCAATCGGAAATAAGAACTGGCGCCGAGCAACTTGACCAATATTTACCATTATTGAAGGGCAAACGGGTCGCAATGCTGGCAAATCAGACCTCAGTAGTTGGTAATTCTCACCTGGTGGACACGCTGCAATCTCTTGGGGTGAATATTGTAAAGGTTTTCGGACCGGAACATGGATTCAGAGGTCAGGCCAGCGCAGGCGCTCAGGTTGCAGATGAAACCGATGCAAAGACACGGATACCTGTGATCTCGTTGTATGGAAAAAAGAACAAGCCCACGAAAGAGGACCTTGCCAATGTCGATATAATGATTTATGATCTTCAAGATGTAGGCTGTCGGTTTTATACAAACATAAATGCACTCGCGCGCCTTATGGAGGCTTGTCACGAGAACGGTAAGGAATTGTTGATATTGGATCGTCCAAATCCCAATGGCTATTTGATCGACGGGCCGATATTGGATATGAAACATAAATCCGGAATCGGAATGTTCCCTATTCCCATAGCCCATGGGTTGACGGTAGGGGAGTTTGCTCAAATGGCAAACGGAGAAGGTTGGCTTACCGGAAAAGTAAAATGTAAACTCAGGGTAATTAAGGTTGCAAACTACAATCATGAAATGCCCTATACTCTTCCGGTCAAGCCTTCACCAAATCTCAATACCCAGCAGGCGGTGTTGTTGTATCCTTCAACCTGCCTTTTTGAAGGTACTTATCTGAATCATGGGCGTGGTACCTATTTCCCCTTTACTGTACTTGGTAGCCCGGAGCTTAAAGGGATTTATGAATTCTCATACACACCGACCGGCATTAAAGGAATGGCAGAAACTCCCTTGCATATGGATCAGGTATGCTACGGATTAGACCTTAGAAATTATGATGTAAATATTCTTCGCAAGAAGAAACAAATCAATATTCAGTGGATGATCGAGTTGTACAATGCATACCCCTATAAGGAGAAATTTTTCGACTCCAGCCTAAGCAGAGAAATGGGTACGATAGAGCGGCTGGCCGGCGTTGATGCATTTCGGCAGCAGATTATTTCCGGAGCAAGTGAAAAAGAGATCCGCGACAGTTGGGCGCCTGGATTGAGTGAATATAAAAAAATGAGGGCTAAATATCTGCTGTACCCATAGCGGCAGAATTCAATCACTGAGCACGTGGAAATCCGGTTCTAACAAAAAAAAATGCCTGTGATAGGCTTATTCACAATTTGTGTTAAACTTTGTTACTTTCCATTAACCATGCTGGGATGTATGCGGCATTGAAAAGATATCTGCAGTCAAAGGTTGACATTCCTGATGAAATATTGCAGGAGCTCGGACCTCTATGTATTGATGATCAGGCGCCCAAAGGCGGTATCGTTTTGAAGGTTGATGAAATTTGCAGGTATAATTTTTTTGTTGCGAAGGGTTGTTTAAGGAGTTACGTCTTTGACAAGAAAGGGAGGGAACACATCCTTCAGTTCGCTCCCGACGAATGGTGGATCTCAGAGCGCATAAGTTTAATGAGTGGAGATCCTTCGACTTTTTTCATTGATGCTGTCGAGGATACGTCTTATGTCAGGGTACCTGAAGAATTCCTTACTCAATTGGGTTTAAGGGTTCCGGGCGCGAAAACTTTATTAGAAAGACTCAGACTTAACAACTTCAGGTCGATCCGAAAAAGGCTTATATCCCTTCTTAGTGACACTGGTGAAGATCGATACTTGTCATTTGTTAATACCTACCCAGCTCTTGCCTTGCGCCTTCCTCAAAAAATGATTGCGTCGTACCTTGGGATCACCCCCGAATCTTTAAGTCGAATTAGAAAGACGCTCTCTAAAGCACAACCTCAATTAAGAGGCGATGCAATCTCACAACCTCCGGAATACTAAAGCTTCCTGCCGTTAACATTTGTTAAGAAATTCATTAAGTCTTTGGGCTATGAAACCAATATCCGCCATGTGTGGTTATCTTTTCGAACAGGTTTTAAGGGATCAGAAATGATCAACAGATTACGCATAACCCTAGGGTTAGCGCCAGTTTGGTAGGTGAGGGAGATAGCCCGTCTCGAGAGAGCGGGCTTTTTTCATTTTTGGCGATATCCTTTTTCGTTTATCTCTCGATCGACTTCCGATTCTACTTTATAGACTATTCTAGGATTGCATTTCACATTTCCGACTAAAGACTTGAGGAAATGAATACGTGTATAAATGACATTTATCCGTCTAATTTTTCTGAGTTGAATATAATTTTCCCATCTATATGACATTCCCCTTCTACTAGGAAAGAATCCCAGGCCAATTTTGTCCTGACGTCGCAACGCAATAGCTATACGTCAATTTTGTGCTGCCGCCAGTAAAGTTTTTGACAGAAAACATCTACTTTGTCACAACTTTAATTAAATTTTACCCGTCAAACCGAATCAATGAAATTGAAGTGTGTTACGGCAGTCCAACTATTTTACTGTTGTCGCGCAGCTTAACCAAAATTTTCTATGCAAATTAAGGAAACTCAGAAGGCATATGATGTGTGTATTGTTGGATCAGGAGCAGGCGGGGGAATGGCCGCTTATGTCCTTGCCAATGCTGGAGTAAAAGTTGTGCTCCTGGAAGCTGGACCTTTGTATGATCCGGCAAAAAATGTTACCCAACTGAAATGGCCATGGGAGTCTCCTCGAAGAGGTGCAAGTACCCCATATCGGCACTTTGGCGATTTTGATGCAGCATACGGCGGGTGGGAACTGGAAGGTGAACCATACACCCATAAGGATAACACTAAATTTGATTGGTTCAGAGCTCGGATGGTGGGCGGCCGCACCAATCACTGGGGAAGAATTTCACTCCGATTCGGTCCAAAGGATTTTAAACGAAAGAGTATTGATGGCTTGGGCGATGACTGGCCGATCGCGTATGACGATGTTGCACCATATTATGACAAGGTAGATCGGTTGATCGGAGTTTTTGGTTCAAAGGAAAATCTCCCGAATGATCCCGATAGCATTTACCTCCCTCCACCTAAGCCAAGGCTACACGAGCTTTTCATTTCGAAGGCCGGAAAGGAGCTGAATATTCCTGTCATTCCTTCGCGCTTATCCATACTTACCAAACCGGTTAACAAGGATCGGGGAGCATGCTTTTATTGCAGGCAATGCGGAAGAGGATGCACGGTGTATGCCGACTTCTCATCATCATCCGTTTTAGTCAAACCCGCATTGGCCACCGGCAATGTTGACGTAATACCTCATGCCATGGCCCGCGAGGTTTTAACTAATGATGAAGGCAAAGCGACCGGCGTTTCATTCGTCAACACACAGGATCTGCAGGAGTATACCGTATCGGCTAAGATCGTTATGCTCGCAGCGAGTGCCTGTGAGTCGTCGCGTTTGTTGCTTAATTCGAAATCATCACGCAATCCTAACGGTCTGGCTAATGCCAGCGGTGTCGTAGGAAAGTATTTGCATGACTCCACTGGTGCATCAATGGGAGGTATCCTTCCTCATCTTGTGGGAAGAAAGCGATACAATGAGGATGGGGTTGGCGGCATGCACGTTTACACACCCTGGTGGCTTGACAATAAAAAGCTTGACTTTCCCCGTGGATATCATATTGAATATGGTGGCGGAATGAATATGCCTGGTTATGGCTTCGGGTTTGGCATGGATAAAATAAACGGTAAGTATGCTGGACGAGATGGCAAACAAAAGCAAGCCGGTGGTTACGGCGCATCTTTAAAAGATGACTATCGTTATTTCTATGGCGCTACCATTGGTATGTCCGGCCGTGGCGAAGCTGTAGCGCGCGAAGATAATTATTGTGAAATCGACCCGGGAACGGTTGATAAATTTGGAATCCCTGTGCTGCGCTTCCACTACAAATGGAGTGACTACGAGATCAAGCAGGCCAAACACATGAAGGAAACATTCGCCGAGATAATTGATGCGATGGGCGGTGTCGTCACGAGTGGCGCGAACGACGGACCGCACAACAACTACGGTCTCGCCGCACCCGGAAGGATCATTCACGAAGTGGGCACCACCCGCATGGGCAACGATCCGAAAAAATCCGCGCT
>CAMLER010000363.1 GCA_946478915.1 uncultured Chryseolinea sp. | reverse complement strand
CCTGAGTGTTACCGCGAATCTTGCTGTGAACAAGACATACATCACCAAAAGCGAGGATGAAACCGAGGTCGGCGATATCCTTCCCAACGCTCCGAGGAATCAAGGAGGTATCTGGGCAAAATACACTTTTACAATGCCAACACTCAAAGGTATTGGCATCGGAGCGGGCGCGAACTATGTAAGTTCAAGAACAACATTTAGCGACATCCTTACACTGCCGTCGTATGTAGTGGCGGACGTCGCGCTTTATTATACAATTGATAGATTCAAACTTTCCGCTAACCTCAACAACGTATTTAACAAGACACATTGGGTCGGCGGATATGACTTCAACAGGTTGTTCCCGGGTACCCCGCGCAATTTCCTGATCGGGGTAGGATATACTTTCTAACAACGAAATGCCCATGCGCACGCAAAAGCCGAAAAGAAATGACAAGAAACTCCTTTGGAAGATCCATCATTGGGCTGGATTGTACGCGGGCATACTTATCGGTGTTCTTAGTCTAACGGGAGCTCTGGCTGTCTTTATTCCTGAGATTGACTCCCTGATTTTGAAGTATCGCTATGAGGCGAAGTCTAGCCCCACTCCGGCAACGTATCCTCAAATCGCCAATTCCATTGATTCCCTTACGAAATTGTTGCCTGAATATTCTTCAATGACAATCCGTTTGCCGCAGGAAGCGGGCGATATTGCCGAAGTTGATCTGATTGTCAGACCCGAAGGTGGCGAACTTCAACGATATGATTTTTTTATAGATGCCGGTGCAGACCGCATTATCGGTGAACGAAATCATCAAAACTCGCTGGCAAACTATCTTCGGCAGGTACACGTAAGGTTGTACGAAGGCAATTGGGGCCGGCAACTAGTAGGCATTGGTGGCGTTGCACTTGTCGTGCTGGCCGTCACCGGCCTACTGATCTACGGCAATTTTATGAAACGGCAGGCCTGGCCAGACGTCCGTAAGAAAGTCGGAATGCGCATTGTCATGGCAGACTGGCACAAGTTGCTTGGAATTAGCGCACTTGCTTTCAACTTTGTGATCGCAGTTACCGGTGCATGGCTTGGATTGCAGCCATGGTTGATGCGGGCATTCGATATCAAAACTCCAAATGCCTATTCTGCCCCTGTGATTATGGAATCTGCAGAAGACAGGGCCCTGAAGATTGATTGGACTCAAGTTTTTCCATCCGTCAAAAAGGAATTTCCTGAATTGATTCCATCAGATATCGGCGTGTCAACTAACGGATCGGCTACCATTTCGGTGCGAGGAAATATTTCCGGCTTGGTTTACGAAAGAAATATCAATACCCTTGTTCTCTCCAAAACAGATTATAAAGCACAGCACAAATACGATGTGAGAGAAAAACCGTTTTCTCACAAGTTTTACTTCGTTCAGGAAGCACTTCACTTTGGTGATTTTGGCGGACTAGCCCTCAAGATAATTTACGCTATCCTCGGATTAGTCAGTGGGTTCCTCTCTATCAGTGGATTTGTCGTTTACCTTTATCGTCGGAAGAAGAAACACGTCGAGATAAACCCGATGAAGTTGACGTTTGCATATAGTATACTGGCAATCCTTTTTCTGGTGTTGATTGCAGTGATCAGTCTTTACATCGGTTATTCGCAAGCAGCGACACTCGCAGCCATTATCATCAATGGCATCCTGATAGGCCTGCCGATTTATGCACTCGTTCGATACACAACGATCAGGATCAGGAAGAGAACCATCCAAACTGCCTGATGAAAAAAAAGCACAATACCTTTGTTGAGCACTATCTCGTGCCAATTGCGTTGTTCGTACTCAATATTTGCCTGGTGCATGTTGTCTATCTATTTGCCGCGGGGACAGTCTATTCGGTTACTGCTAAAGTGACTATGACACTGACACTGATATTAATGGGCGCTTCACTTGTTTTCAAGAAAAAAAGCCTGCTGGCGGGTGCCGTTTTGCTTTACGCAATTGTGGCGATTTTGATTTGAAGGTTTGAAGATTAGAAAATTAGAAAATTGGAAGATTTGAAGATTTGAAGATTGGTAAGATTGGGTATGGTCGGACTTAATTATCAGGGGCGGGTGATTTTCCTCACGCGTCTTTAGTATTTTTAACATAATGGAACCCGGTATACCAAGGGCAGCGAACCGAGCTTCTCGGGTAAAAGCAAATCTAAAAAAAGGGCTAGAACTTGCATGGGCTGCCTCTCCAGGGTCATTGATCAAATTTTCTATCCTGGGAATGATCAACGCGGCCATGACGCCCATAGCGGTTTACCTCGGTGCAATACTAGTTAATCGAATCGCCGACGCCAGTAGCCATAAAATTCCTTTTTCCGACTTATTGCCAATAGTCGTAGGGTTGTGGATAGTGGCCACCCTTCAGCGCACTATCAGTGCATATATGGGATATGGAAGAAACTTGTTTGTGCGTCGGGTGGAACTCGAAGCGGAAAGAAGACTATTGGCCAAAGCATCTAAGGTAGATATTGGAAATTTTGACAACTCGAACTGGCATGACCGGCTGGCACGCGCAAAAAGAGATGTTTCCTGGAGACCTGGAGATCTGACATGGTCAGTTCTTGGACTATCAAGCAACCTTGTTACGATCATCCTGATGGCTTCGTTACTAGCCAGCCTCCACTATGTTCTCGTAATTCTTGCCATCGCCGCAGCAGCCTTGTCGCTGGCATTAGAAAGTCGGGTTACTTCGAAGTTGTACGAATTTTTTTACAAAGAAACTCCGGAAGAAAGAGAGCGCGGGTACATCGGCGATTTACTCGCGCAACCGAGGACTACAAAAGAAATCCGTGCCTATGTTCTCGCTGACTATTTGTTAGGACGGCATAGCAATTTGTCCGAAAATTTGTATCGCCAACGCGAGTTGATGTATCGATCTGGCACCCGCGTTTCAATTCTAACCGGAATTGTAACCGGAACAACTTTAGCGCTCGCGTATCTTTTTGTTTCTATAAAAGGTGCGGAAGGTTTGATAGATCCTGGTGGCGTTGTCCTGGTGATTGGAGCTTTTACTTCCGTGTCTTCAACCCTGGCGTTGATATCCAGCACGTTTGTTTCCGTTGATCAACACACAACATTCCTCGATGACTATTTCTCATTTCTTTCTATTGATGAATTGGTAAAGAAGGTGGACAATCCAGAACCGTTACCGGTCAGTTTCGACAAGGGAATTGTGTTTAATAATGTCAGCTTTAAATATCCGGGAAGTTCTGAGTATGCCGTACAAAATTTTAACCTCACCATCAACAAAGGCGAACTCATAGCATTGGTAGGTGAGAACGGCGCGGGAAAGAGTACGATCATTAGACTTTTACTGAGATTTTATGATGTGGACGAAGGTTCTATTACCATTGGAGGGGTTGATCTGAGAAAAACTGACCCGGAAGAATTGAGAAATCGTGTTGGCGTTCTATTCCAGGACTATGCTAACTACGAGTTGACTGTCCGCGAAAACGTTACCATGGGTAGGCCAAGTGCTGAAGTATCCGATGATCGCGTCCTGAAATCCCTTAGCGACGCGCGCAGCGAATGGCTTATTAAAAAAATGCCAAATGGTCTCGACTCAAAGGTAGGACGCCTTTTTGAGGGCGGGCATGACTTGTCTGGGGGAGAATGGCAACGCCTTGCGCTGGCGAGGATCATGTACAGGGATGCAGACATCTGGGTACTGGATGAACCAACGTCATCGCTGGATCCCGAGGCAGAAGCGGCAATTTTCGCAGAGCTAAAGGAAAATCTAAAAGGACGAATTGGGATTGTTATCTCACACAGATTCTCCACTGTCAGAATTGCGGATAGGATAGCCGTTATCGCAGATGGAAAAGTAAGCGAAGTCGGATCACACGATGAACTGATGAAAGCGCGGGGAAGATATTCGGAGTTGTTTGAGATGCAGGCGGCGGGCTATAGATAAGTGCTGGAGTGTTGATGTTCGATGTGTTGAAGTTGCGCTCTAGCAGTTTTCTCCTTTCTAAAATTGTAACAGCATCTAAATTGGGAATTGCGGGCTAGCGCCTATCGGAAACATCAACACTTCGAACCTCAACACGTCAACACTATTCCGATCGCAACGAATTCACCGGATTAGTCCTCGCCGCTTTGATAGATTCGAAGCTCACCGTTAACCAGGCTATTACCAAAGCTGATACGAAGGCTATGACAAAGACTATCCAGGGAATTGTAATATGATAAGCAAATCCGCTAAGCCATTCGTTCATACCATACCAAGCCAATGGTACTGCAATGATGGTAGCGATCAAGATCGGCCGCGTAAAGGTTGCGGACAAAAGATATACTAACTGAAAGCCTGAAGCACCTAACACCTTGCGTATACCCAGTTCTCGAGTTCGTCGTTCTGCCAGATAAGCTGATAAGCCATACAGCCCGAGACAGGAAATCACAATAGCCAGTACGGCAAATACATTAAAGAGTTTGCCCAAGCGTTGCTCAGCTGTATACATGTTGGCAATATCCTGATCAACAAAATTGAATTCGAAGGGATAGCTTGGATTCAGTTCTTTGCAAATTTCTTCAAGTGCCTCAATTGTTTTTGGTATTTGACCCGGTAAAGTCCTCACAATAGCATTCCCACCCCATGTATTGCGCTGCAGAAACATCGGGCCGATGGCTTCCTGAACAGGCTTGAAATTGAAGTTTTTTACTACCCCGATGATCGTTCGCTCTGTTCCCCAAATATTAATTCTGGACCCGACCGCTGATTCCAATTTCATGTTCATTGTTTTCAAAGCCTCCTCGTTAACAATGATATTCACGGAATCCGCTTGTGCATTTTCGCCGTAACCGTGACCATCAAGAAATGTGGCTTTAAATACTTCTTCAAAATTTTCGTCAATAGCGAGGTGGTAAAAGAGTGGTTGTGTGTTGGGATCCTTGCCTTTCCAATTCACACTAATTGTTGCGCCTGATGGTCCAGTCGGAAGTTCAGAGATGAAGGAGTACTGGCTCGTCAACCGGTTATTTTCAAGCTTGGTGCGCAAGGTTTGGTACTTGGACCACAACTCCCCGGACATACGCACATACAACAGGTTTTCTTTATCGTATCCAAGATTCAATTGCTGAATGTATTGCAATTGCCGGTATACAACAGCTGTTCCCACAATCAAAGAAATAGAGACCGCGAACTGAATTACTACCATTGTATTGCGGAAAATGCTACCGGAGCCGCGTGCTGTGGAATTCCCTTTCAGAACAGCTGCCGGAACAAATCCGGAAAGATATAAAGCAGGATAGCTACCGGCTAACAAACCGGTAAGGACGGTTATTCCGAGCAGCCCACCAAAAATTTTTATGTTCGTCAAATCCAGTGAAAGCTGTTTCCCTCCGAGATCATTGAAATAGGGCAAAACAAGGTAAATGAAAAGCACTGCCAGCACCAACGAAATCAGGGCGACTACCAAAGACTCGGCAAGGAACTGCGCCATTAAATGTGGCCTGACCGCTCCAGCTACTTTGCGCAATCCCACTTCTTTTGCCCGGCGAGCTGCTCGCGCCGTGGCAAGATTCATAAAATTTAAACAGGCTACGACGAGGATAAAGATGGCAACCACCGAAAAAATATAAACGTTTTGAGCGTTACCATGTCCCGGAATATCCGCCAGGAAATTGGAATGAAGGTGAATTTTTGCTAAAGGTTGCAATACGAACGCGCATTTTAACACAGGTTCATTCTTCTTATAGATTGCCTGCATTTTTGATTCCAGCA
>CAMLER010000362.1 GCA_946478915.1 uncultured Chryseolinea sp. | reverse complement strand
GAATATTCGACGCCCAGAAATCGGTGTTGAGCGTAGCTGGAATATCAAATTTTGATTTTTGTTCATCCGACCCAAAACAGAGGTACTCGTTGCCATGCACTACCCAGGTGATCTCCGATGATAACTCAAACATCGACGACAATACCTGCGGATCAATTTCCGCCAACAGATTCAGGGTACCAGTCAAGACCTATACATTAACGTGACACAAAATTTTCTTAATTTCATTCTGCAAGCTCGCCAAAATAAGGATAACAAAGCGATTGTATATAATATCAATCATACCATAAAAAGTTCGGCTGCCGAAGGTCGTATCCAGTATATTTTTCCGATTATTACCCATGCCTTCGAGATTTCTGCATTTCAAGAATTCCAAGCTGCATTTTACAACACTTGGTAATGGACCAGAAAGCCTATTGATGTTCCATGGATTCGGACAGGACAACAACAGCTTTTATCCATTGTCGCAAGCGATTTCGTCGCAATATACAGCGTATGTATTCGACTTGTACTTTCATGGCGAAAGCCAATGGGGACATGGTGAAGATCCGTTGGAAAAAATACATTGGAAAGAAACATTAGAGGTGTTCTTCCAGGAGAATAGAATTCAACATTTCAGCCTTGCCGGATACAGCCTGGGTGGCAAGTTCGCTCTTGCAACGCTTGAAGCCTTTCCCGAAAAAACAAAATCCCTGGTCTTGCTTGCTCCCGATGGTATAAAAACAAGTCCATGGTATAACCTGGCCACCTATCCGTTGGTGTTTCGAAGAATTTTTAAAAGCATGATCGATCATCCCGAGCGATTTGAAGCTATTGCCAAATTATTATTTCGGTGTGGCGTGGTGAAAAAGGGCGTATTGAAATTCGCGGAATTCCAAATGAACTCAAGAGAAAAAAGAGCTCGCGTTTATTATTCCTGGGTGGTTTTTCGACATCTTAAATTTGATATTCGAAGGATCGCCAGCCTCATCAATCATCACAAAATTTCACTTACCGTTGTGGTAGGTCAGTTCGATCAGGTTATAAAGCCCAAAAGCATGGAGCTGCTGCTTCGAAAAGTCGATCAATATGTTTTCGAAACACCTGAAGTAGGGCATACCGGACTAATAGCTGCAAGCGGACCCTACTTTCGAAAAAGGCTTTGACTGAAGTAGGCTGCTGGTTGCAAACGTATTCGTGCCTCTTATTATTTGCAACTTTCTCTCCGAATCCTTGTGAAATGCTCGTATTTTTGCACCTCAATTTACTTCATCACATGATTCAATTTTTTCGCTCGAAAACCGACAAGATTTATGCTGTTGGTTCAGATCACCCATTGCAAAATTCTGATGTACAAAAGCTTACCTGGCTTTTCACCGGAGCAGAGCCGCTTAGCGAAAAAATAGTCACGGGAAATTTTATCGGTCCCCGTAAGGAAATGGTTACACCGTGGAGTACCAATGCCGTTGAGATCACACAAACAATGGGAATTGTCGGAATTCACCGAATTGAAGAATTCAAGATCGTAAGCTCAGCATCGATAAAATATGACAGGATGCTGGAAGTACTTTACTCTTCTCTTGACCAGGAATTGTTTACTATCCTTCATGTGCCGGAACCTATTATCGAAATCGAAGACATCCGTGCGTATAGTGGTGCAAATGGTCTCGCACTAAGCGAAGATGAAATCACGTACCTGGAAAGCGTGAGTGAAGAGCTGGGCAGAAAACTGACCGATAGCGAGGTGTTTGGTTTCTCGCAGGTGAACTCTGAACACTGTCGACATAAAATTTTTAATGGAACTTTTATAATTGACGGGGAAGAGAAACAAGCAACCCTATTCCAACTGATCAAAAAAACGTCAAAGGAGAATCCGAATTTTTTAGTATCAGCATACAAAGATAACGTCGCCTTTATCAAGGGCCCAACCATTGAACAATTTGCGCCATCACGGCAGGATATCGCTGACTATTTTGAAATTCGCGATATCGATACCGTGATCTCGGTTAAAGCAGAAACACACAATTTTCCAACAACCGTGGAACCCTTCAACGGCGCGGCTACCGGTTCGGGTGGAGAGATACGCGATCGCCTTGCCGGCGGCAAAGGATCGCTTCCTTTAGCGGGGACTGCCGTTTACATGACATCATATCCCAGACTTGACGGCGAAAGAACCTGGGAGAAAAAATTCAAAGAAAGAAAATGGCTTTATCAGACTCCGGCCGAAATTCTTATCAAAGCTTCTGACGGCGCCTCGGATTTTGGGAACAAATTTGGACAGCCGCTGATATGTGGCAGCGTGTTAACGTTCGAACATTTTGAGGGCGATAAGAAATTTGGATTCGACAAAGTAATTATGCTCGCGGGCGGAATAGGATTCGGCAATGAAAAGCATGCTCACAAAGAACACTTGAAACCAGGTGACAGAATTGTGTTGCTTGGCGGCGATAACTATAGAATTGGAATGGGTGGTGGCGCTGTATCATCTGTTGCCACTGGTGAATACGGCAATGCGATCGAATTGAACGCTATTCAACGTTCAAATCCCGAAATGCAAAAAAGGGCAATGAATGCCATCCGTGCAATGGTAGAATCTGAAGATAATCCCATTGTCTCCATTCATGATCATGGTGCGGGAGGACATCTGAACTGTCTCTCTGAGCTCCTCGAAGAAACAGGCGGTGTTATTCACATCGACCAGCTGCCTATTGGTGACCCTACCCTTTCTGACAAGGAAATTATCAGCAATGAATCGCAGGAGCGCATGGGACTCGCTATGTCGGAAGAAGCAGCAAGGACGCTTGAAAAAATTGCAAAACGCGAACGTGCACCTATTTACCTGGCTGGGACAGCAACGGGAGACCACAAGCTCATATTTGAAAGAAAGGGACAACAAAAGAAACCTTTTGACCTGCAAGTCAATCAGCTATTTGGTTCATCCCCAAAGACCATTCTTGTCGACACAACGCAAGGGGTAGCCTACAGCGGCGTAAAATATACGACTGATGATATCCAGAATTATGTGAAACGGGTATTACAGCTTGAAGCGGTCGCCTGTAAAGATTGGTTGACGAATAAGGTAGATCGTTCGGTTACCGGCAAGGTTGCAACACAACAAAGCTGCGGACCGATCCAGCTTCCATTAAATAATGTGGGTGTAATGGCCCTCGACTTCCTGAGCAATAAAGGCGTTGCCACCGCCATCGGTCATGCACCGGCAGCGTCATTAGTGGATCCGGTAGCGGGAAGCAAACTTGCTATCGCAGAATCGCTGACTAATATTGTTTGGTCGTCGTTAACGCATGGGTTGAAAGGCATTTCGCTGAGCGCAAACTGGATGTGGCCCTCGAAAAATGTGGGCGAAGATGCAAGACTCTATAGCGCCGTTGAAGCAGTGAGTGATTTCGCTATCAAACTTGGAATTAATATTCCCACTGGTAAGGATTCGCTTTCCATGACACAAAAATATCCAGATGGCGATGTTGTGTACGCACCAGGCACAGTTATCATATCCGCAGTTGGAGAAGTTGAAGACATCCGGAAAACGATATCACCCGTGATTAAACCTATTCCGGGATCGAAAATACTGTACATCGATTTTTCAACCGACGCGAGGAAACTCGGCGGAAGTAGTTTTGCACAAATTCTTAATCTTCTTGGTGACGCGGTACCAACAATACAGGACGAAAGTTACTTTGTTAAGGCATTCAATACCGTTCAGGAGCTTATTAAGGCCGATCTTATACTTGCTGGACATGATATCTCGGAAGGCGGATTAATTACCGCTCTGCTTGAGATGTGCTTTGCACGACCTGACACTGGTATTACGATGGAGCTGGATGCCGAAAGTGACGACCTGGTAAAAATTCTCTTTAGCGAAAACCCTGGTATCGTATTTCAGACCTCCTCTGAAACCGAGGTACTGGATTTGCTTTCACAACGCGGGGTCAAGGCGCAAATTCTTGGACATGTAACCTCGACGAGAAAAATATCAATCCATCATGGAAAATCTTTGATCTCCTTTGACATCGATGAATTGCGTGATATCTGGTTCAGGACTTCATATCTGCTTGATGCAAAACAACGGCCGGCGCTACACGCAGAAAAGCGATTTCATAACTATAAAAATCAGGCGCTTCACTATGAATTCCCGGAAAGCTTTGCAGGCACATTCGACGCTATAGAAATTGATCCGAACCGCAGGGAACCATCCGGAATAAGGGCTGCAATCATTCGGGAGAAGGGTGTAAACGGTGATCGTGAGATGGCCTACGTTTTATATCTCGCTGGCTTCGACGTCAAAGATATACATGTGACTGACCTTATTTCAGGAAGAGAAGATCTTTCAGATGTGAATCTGATTGTGTTCGTCGGAGGTTTTTCCAATTCAGATGTGTTGGGTGCCGCGAAAGGTTGGGCAGGAGCATTTCTTTTCAACGAGAAGGCAAAACAATCGCTGGCTAATTTTTACAAGCGAAAGGATACATTAAGTCTTGGCGTCTGCAATGGATGTCAATTAATGATGGAGTTAGGGGTAGTCTACCCTGAGTGGGAAGAACATCCGCGCATGCATCACAACGGTTCACAAAAATTTGAATCAACATTTGTAAACGTGAGCATTCCTCAGAGCAATTCAGTCTTACTGGGCACCATGGCTGGCGCAAGGCTGGGTATATGGGTTGCTCACGGAGAAGGTAGATTCATTCTACCCAGCGATAAGTCAAAGTTTCAGGTGGCCGCCGAATTCTCTTACGGTGAATATCCTGGGAATCCAAATGACTCTGACTTTGCAGCGGCTGCGCTATGTTCAAAGGACGGAAGGCATTTGGCAATTATGCCACACCTGGAGCGATCCCTTTTTCCCTGGAATTGGGGTTACTATCCCTCGGAAAGAATGACGGATGAAATTTCACCGTGGATTCAGCCGTTCGTCAACGCCAGGGAGTGGATTAAAAAACATTTTGAAATTGTCCAACAAAAGGTTAATCCGTAGTGTTGTACCGAATGGTGAATAACCCTATATTCATCCTCAGTTTACCTAATCGACCGGCCATGAAGAAAATTTACCCTTCCATAATTACCCTGATCTTATTCGCATCCTGCCTTGGCTATAAGGAGTTGCCCGTGGAGTATGACTATAGCTACAAAGGCAACTTCAAAAAATATCGAACCTTCGATATCATGAAGCCGGCCGGCCCTGCAGACTCTACGATGACCAACGATGTTATTGAAAAGTCGATCGTTGCACGAATGAAATTTCTGGGCTACAGGCAAAATTCCAGCAAACCACATCTGATCGTGGGATTCAAAATGTTTAACGACAGTCTTAAGTTCAACGGTTACATTCAACCCGACATTGAAGATTGGGTTAAGAATCAGGCCGACGATATCGAATACGATCCTCAGAAATTCAATCTGAACCAGGGAACGCTGCTGATCCAGTTTTATGACCGTAGACAAAATCGGTCGATTTGGCAAGGTTATGCAACCACCCAGTACGGCTCAATTGATTTCCAAAACAGCCGCCACCTCCGAAACGCTGTTATCTCAATTCTTGATAAATACCGCTTCTGGGCGGAAGGATTCATGGATGGAGCCACAGCAACTGCAGATGAAAAAGACCTCTAAAAGTTCAGTGCGGGGTTAAAGTTTCTGAAAAATAGTTCTACATTTGCATCCCAAATTATGGGTCCCGGGATAAATACGGGACTTTTTGTCCGATGGTGTAACTGGCAACACGCCTGATTTTGATTCAGGAAAGTCCAGGTT
>CAMLER010000361.1 GCA_946478915.1 uncultured Chryseolinea sp. | reverse complement strand
AACTGAAAAAGGTGGAATCTTACCTTTAAGGGTGTTCCCATTTAACGTTATCCCTTTGAATGAAACTGGTTTGATTTTGTCAGGATCTTCAAAAGTATTGTGATCCTGAATTTTTGGCGATGACAATATCTTTGCCGTTACGCTGGAAAATTTAGAACCTCGTAAATCGAGGGTTATATCCTGGGCCTTGTTCGCGTCAATGTTTACGAGGGAAACATGCGTTAACCCACTTGCATCGCGGGATGCTGATGCCGAAATCGCCTGAAGTTTTTGATTATTGAAAACATAATCACTCGAATTCACTACCACTGGAAGCATGGTGGCATCCTGGTGAACATTAAACATTTCCATCACGTGGTAGGTAGGCGTCAATATCATTTTCTCTTCATCAGTCAGAATTACAGCCTGCAAAACATTGATTGTTTGCGCCAGGTTCGCCATTCTCACACGATCACAATGATTGTGAAAAACATTTAAGGTAACGCCGGCAATCATTGCATCTCGCATCGTGTTCTGCTGATACAAAAAACCTGGATTGGTTCCGGGTTCGACATCATACCATCCACCCCACTCATCAACAACCAGGGCGACCTTCTTTTCAGGATCGTACCTGTCCATAATCTGTGAATGCTTTGAGACGAGCTCTTCCATTTTTGTCGCCCGCTGCATGGTGGTAAAATATTGTTCCTCCGTAAAGCCTGTAGAGGGACCTTTCTTATTCCAGTCAATTACCGAATAATGATGGAGCGCAACACCCTCTAGCAAATTGTGTGGAATATCACGCATCAATACCTCAGTCCACTTGTAGTCGTCAGAGCTCGCACCCGACGCAATTCGGAAAATTCTGTTATCTCTTTCCCATCCAGAAAGAAAAGTGGTGTACTGACGATATACATCGGCGTAGTATTCGGCGCGCATATTCCCTCCGCACCCCCACGCCTCATTTCCAATTCCCCAATACTTTACTTTCCAGGGCTGCTCCCGACCGTGCTCTTTTCGCAAATCAGACATCGGGCTTTTTCCAGCAAACGTCGTATACTGAACCCAATCGATAAATTCCTGTACCGTTCCGCTTCCAACATTTCCTGACAAATATGGTTCGGTGCCCAGCAGTTCGCACATATTGAGGAAATCATGCGTTCCAAAACTGTTATCTTCTGTAACTCCACCCCACCAATGATTTACTATAGTAGGTCGCTTGTCCTTTGCGCCGATACCGTCCTTCCAATGGTAAGTGTCGGCAAAACAACCCCCTGGCCACCGCAAATTTGGGATCTTCAATTTCTTCAAAGCATCTACAACATCATTTCGAACTCCGTTGGTATGCTTGATCTTTGTATTGTCTTCGCCTACATAAAATCCCCCGTAAATGCATCGGCCCAGGTGCTCTGCAAAATGTCCATATATGTGCTTATCGATCTTATGTTTCCCCAAATCGGCGTTCAGCACGACGTGATTCTGGCCCGCAACGTTTAGAAACGCGATCATCAGCGATAAAATTAGTATAGGCTTTTTCATGAAATTGAGATTTGGGGCTTCAATATAAATTTTATTCTTTAAAAATGTAAAAAATACACTTTTAAGTCAAGCCTGGGTTGATTTGAGTTGAATATTTGTGTAATTATCTTTTAACAGCTTCGACATATTAGTATATGTATTTCCCTTAGCAAATTGTGGACGAGAAAACCTTCATCAGTCTTATCAATGAACATCAGGGGCTAATCCATAAAGTTTGCTTCATGTATGAAAATGATCCGGAGATTCGCAATGATTTGTTCCAGGAGATCGTGCTACAGCTATGGAAATCATTTCCGACATTCCGAGGGGAGTCAAAGATTACCACCTGGATGTATCGCATTGCGTTAAACACGGCGATCTCCGGATTGCGAAGACAATCACGTCGGGTAAAAACGGAGGATTTGAATGACTTACATTTGAATATCACCGACCATACTGGTGCTGACCTGGAGGAAAAATTTCAGAAGCTGCAATGGGCTATCCGTCAGCTAACGGAAATCGAACGAGCCATGATTATGATGGCACTGGAAGAAATATCATACGAGGAAATCGCCGAAACGATTGGTATCACACAAAACAATGTGCGGGTGCGGATGAACAGGATAAGGGAGAAATTAAAGAAACTTATGTGCTGATAACATGGAGCTGGATGATTTAAAAACCATATGGAAACAAAACGGACCAGAGTTTCATCAGAAAGATGAGGTAGAAATCAGCTTGATGCTTAAGGGAAAAAGCATGTCAATTATTGCCCGGCTTAAACGCAATGTTTGGTTCGAATTAATTATAGCAATCGTGAGCAGTGTTGCGTTACTTCTTTACGCAATCGGCTTGAAAAATGGGGCATTAAAGTGGTCTTCTATCTCGGTTCTTTTAATGACACTCGGGGCTTCAGTCTATTTTATTAAAAAATTATTGCTGCTGAATAGATTTGAACAAATGAATGAGAATCTTCATGATACGCTGGCCATTTTAATAGCAAATTTGAAGAGCTATCTAAAGTTTTATAAGAACAGTTACGCCGTTTTATTTCCGATATACTTTTTCCTTGCATTACTCTTTGGAGCGTTGGAAAGAGGACCTGATAAATACATCGATTTTATACTACAACCAAGTGTGATGGTTACGTTACTGGTTGTCGCAGTGTTGTTTTTTGTGACCAGCACGTGGGCAGCTAACTGGTATATCAAGAAGCTGTATGGTGATCATCTGGGAAAGTTGCAGGGATTGCTTGATGATTTGGACAATTAATCCGCGGTGTCAGATTACCGTCAACAGGCTATTCCTTGTTCGATGTTCCCTTTGCATCTTGCTTTTTAGTCCTCCCCATCTGTCACTCCGACGGATATAGAAGATCAAACAAAACCTCCTTTAACCCCACTGAAATCAATTCCCATTTTTCAGTACCAAGAAATTTTTGATTGATTTCGATTTCAATCCCGAGATAATCCTCGTCAGTGAACTTGGTTCGCAGGTAAGTAGTAAATCCGTCGTCAGTTCCCTTATAAGGTTCATTGAATTCTATGCGCATACCCGGCAGGATTTGTTCCAACCCATCCATCAGCTTCCCGCAAAAATCCGTTTCGGCTTTTCGAGCCGGATCGAAAAGCAATCCCAGGTCAACACGTCGTTCCTTTTTATTCAGCACTGGTGTAAACGTATGGATCGAGAGATGAAGCACGGGTTTCGTTAGTTTTGAGATAACATCCTCCACACTATTCCGATGTGGATAGTAATACCGTTGCAAAATGAGGTCGTGATCTGTCTCGAAGAGTTTCTGCGAATATTCTGAATAAAGTTGATCATTGTCGAGCGACCGGTTAGGCTCAATCAACAGTCGCGTGGTCTCACATATGAATAGTGGCGCGCTGTATTCGGTAGCCAGGAACCGTGCGATTTCTACAGCTCCTGGGTCGTATCCCCGATGCGATTCCAAAATTGCGCTGATGCTAGAGAATATGTGGTGGTATTGTTCCGGCACCTGGTTCCCAGCATGTTCACAGGTGACAATCAGGTTCATTCAACAAACCATTTATTTTTTTCCAACAGTCGGCATTAAACAAGAAACATCTTGTTTTTATCGAGGCAATCGCAAAGCTTGCGGTAAACGGTTGCAATATTTTCATATGATTGATCCTTGCCAATAGCCCTAACGATACGATGCGCAAGCGTCCCTTTCCTGATTACAACATCAATTTCTTTCTTATATCCTTCCAGGGCAGGGTTACCCCGCTCCAACAGGTTCTTCAAAATATGTTCCCACAACGCGCCTGCTGATGCTTTGCTTTCAGTAAAATCAAATAACGATAAATACTCCGCATTATCCAAAATTGCGTCTTGCCCAAGGGTGATGGTTTGATCGAAAATCTGGGCCAACACTTCTGTCTTCCACTTCATCTGTGCTTCAAGTGTGATAAATAGGTTACCCGTGAGTGCCTTAATCGTTTCAATTACCAATGTTAAAACAGCGAGATCGGCTGCCGGACATTCCTGGATGTCCATAACCCTGATCTCGATTGAACCCCGATCGAATCGAGGAATAGCACCGCGCGAGTTCACCCATATCGCATTAAGCTCTTCGTTCGGGTCGTATGGAGCAATATCCGATTTGATTTTTTCGTAAATGGTGTTTAAATAATTACGTTTAGAGAAAACGGCTTCCGGAATTACCTTACCCGTAATGGAGGGAATTTTTGCCTGGTTAGTTTTGTAGAATTTAAGTCTTGTATCCAGCTGGCCCGTTAACTTACCATCCAAAATTGGTGAACTAGCGCACAAAGCCGGCAGGATAGGTAAAACCAACCGTATGGCTGCATGCAACTTGGCAAACTCTTCGTCGTCGTAAAAAGGCAAGTTAAGGTGAGTGCTTTGAAGGTTAGACCAGCCATGACCCCTGCAATCAAAAATCTTATTGTAGATCGCGTAGACCTCGTTGTTTTCATGGGGCCATATCCTGGTCTCATTGAGTGGGTCCATAAAAGGGTGCGCTGCTGTTGGCATCAATCGCGCATTCCATTTTTCAAGAATGGAATTTACAGTCCTTACGTTTTCTGAAAATTTTTGATTTAATGCCAGAAGATCCTTTTCCGGTTTGGTTGACTTTAACTCAACCACGTGCAGCACCAGCTCATTGGACCAGGTGATTACGCCATTTTCGAAATCACTTCCATACGCTCCGAGCTCATGCTTCAGCAATTCATCCGTGATGGGGCGGATCTTCAGCGTATCGCGATCGACTAACATGTACTCGAGTTCTACACCGTACCCTTGAAATAAATGAATGCGTGGAGGTTGTGTCATCTACTTGTCGGCCTTGATCCGGTTTAAAAATACTTCCATTATAACGGTATACAATTTATCCTTCATTATCTTGTCTTCAATGCCCGAGTCTATATTCGGATTATCATTGATTTCAATGACATAAAACTTGCCGTCGACTTCCTTCATGTCCACACCATAAAGTCCTTGCCCGATCAACGCAGTGGCCTCCAAGGCAGTTGAAATAAGTTCGGCCGGCGCCTGGTAAAATGCCACGCATTCAACTGCACCTTCTTGTTGTTGTTTCTCTGAACTCCAATTTACAATTTGCCAATGTTCAGAAGCCATAAAATATTTACAACAGAAAAGAGGTTTGCCATCCAGAATGCCGACACGCCAATCGAATGCTGTTGGTAAGAATTCCTGGGCGATCAGCAGTTCAGACTTCTGAAACATCGTGGCGCAGGCGTTCTTGAATTCCTCATCATCTTTGATTTTGAAAACACCTTTGCTGAATGCGCCGTCGGGTTGTTTTAGAATAAATGGATAAGCCAGCTTCTTCGGAAGGTTCTTATAGTTGTCCTTGCTTACAACGTAAGAGACTGGTGTTTGGATCTTGTTGGATGTGAGTAGTTCGTTAAGATAAATCTTGTTGGTACACTTCAGAATTGACTCGGGATCATCGATCACGATCAATCCAAGTGATTGCGCTTTCTTGGCAAATCTGAATGTATGATGATTGACGAACGTAGTCTCGCGAATAAATAGCGCGTCGAATTGTATTAGTTCATCGAAGTCTTCTTTTGTTATCAACTCCACGTAAAATCCTAGCTGATCACCGGCTTTTATAAACTTTTGTAGAGCCTTGTCATCGGAGGGTGGGTTCGGGTCATTCGGATCGATAAGTATCGCAAGATCATATTTCTTTTTATCGGGCCGAACCTCACGCTTGCGCTGAAGGTATTTTTCTGCAGCTTCATGC
>CAMLER010000360.1 GCA_946478915.1 uncultured Chryseolinea sp. | reverse complement strand
GTCCCGGATCTTATCGGAAAGTTTGTAGTTTTTATCTTCCCTTGCCTTTTTGCGCAAATCGATCAGTACTTGAATAACTCCGTTGAGCAGTTCCTGGTTATGTTCTTCTTCGGCTTTTAATCCGAGAACATCTTCCATGAATCCGATGTAAGCATTTTTGAAAGTCTCGAATGTGTTATGGTCTACTTTGTCAATTCCGACATTTCCAGATTTGAAATCGTTGATACGGCCCGACATCTCAAACAAAACAGCTAACGTTTTTGCCGTGTTAAAGTCATCGCACATATTTTTGTAAAGCTCATCAACAAGCTTGAGCAACGCTTCATCCAAAGGTGATTGTTTAATACTGCCCCCGGGATGATTTAGTTTTTTTATCAGTACCAGCGCATTGGAAAGTTTCTTGAATCCCTTCTCTGCAGCGGTCAGTGCTTCGTTGGAAAAATCAAGCGTGCTTGAGTAGTGCGACTGCAGCATGAAAAATCTTACCGTCATGGGACCATATCCTTTTTCAAGGAGTTGATGTGTCCCACTGAACAACTCGCGAGGGAGAAATGAATTTCCCAACGACTTGCTCATTTTTTGTCCATTAACGGTGAGCATATTCGCATGGATCCAGTAGTTAACAGGATTTTTCCCTGTTGCGCCTACCGATTGAGCTATCTCACATTCATGATGCGGGAATTTTAGATCGATGCCTCCACCATGAATATCGAAAGTTTCGCCCAGATATTTTGTACTCATCACCGTGCATTCGATGTGCCATCCCGGAAAACCATCGCTCCACGGAGACGGCCATCGCATGATATGGGAGGGTGATGCTTTTTTCCAGAGCGCGAAATCGACTTTATTTTTCTTTTCGTCCTGGCTGTCGAGTTTACGTCCGCTCTCCATCAACTCTTCGACTACACGCCCGGATAATATTCCGTAGTTGTGTTCTTCATTGTATTTCACGACGTCGAAATAAACGGAGCCGTTTACAACATACGCGAAGCCTTCAGCGATTAGTTTCTTAGTGATTTCTATTTGTTCGATGATATGACCCGTTGCAGACGGTTCTATGCTTGGTGGAAGCAGATTAAACTGACGCAGCACATGGTGAAAATCTTCGGTGTAATTTTTTACGATCTCCATCGGCTCCAGCTTTTCCAGGCGTGCCTTCTTGGCAATTTTATCTTCGCCCTGATCATCATCATTTTCAAGGTGGCCGACATCGGTGATATTTCTCACGTACCGGACATTGTATCCTAAATGGCGTAAAAACCGAAAGATCACATCAAAAGAGAGGAACGTCCTGACGTTCCCGAGGTGGACGTCGCTGTAAACCGTTGGCCCGCAAACATACATACCAACGTGGCCGGCATTAATTGGCTTGAATAATTCTTTCTGGCCACTCAGTGAGTTGGTAATGTACAGCGGGTATTTCTCGTAATTCATGCTCAAAAGGCGGCAAATTAATATTTTATTAAGGAATAAATACGAGGTTGTGAAAAAGGGGATTGAGCTTAAAAAATTGAGGAAAACATTCCATGCAAACGTGTGCGGCACCGTTTACGAAAAAAAAAATTCCGATTTTGGACAGCAGTTATAATAAATCAATTACATTCGAAAAGCCATAAACGTGAGGAAGCCCAAATTGTTTTCGCGTTTGTGTCTCGTAAATAACCTTATTAAACCCAAACTTATGACTATGAAAAAACTCTACAAGAGGTTGAGTTTGTCATTAGCAGTGTTGCTAATGTTGTCATCTGCCGTCCTCGCCCAGGAAAGGGTGGTGACCGGTACGGTGACTGATGAAAATGGAGATTCCATGCCGGGGGTAAATATCCTCGTCAAGGGAACGTCGACTGGAACTGCGACGGACGCAGATGGAAAATTTAGTATCTCCGTTCCTGGAAACGATGCCGTACTCGTTTTCACCTTTATCGGTTATGGAACATCCGAAGTAGCTGTGGGGAGCCGCACTACCGTTGATCAAACGATGGCTCCTGACCAAACTTCTCTCGATGAAGTCGTGGTCACAGGTTACGGTGTTGATAAGCGAAGGGAAATCGCCGGAGCTGTATCCATTGTAAAAGCAAAAGACTTAACGGTAACGCCGACTGGTAACGTTGAGCAACTTTTGCAGGGAAGAATTCCCGGCGTAACCGTTATCACAAACGGCCAGCCCGGTAGTACTGCTCAAATTCGTGTGCGTGGTTTCGGTTCTTTCGGAGGTAACGCACCGCTGTACGTTGTTGACGGCGTACCAGTAGAGTCAGTAGACTTCCTTAATCCTGATGATATTGAAACCACGACAGTACTGAAAGATGCCGCATCAGCTTCCATATATGGTGCAAGAGCAGCTTCCGGTGTCATTGTTTATACAACGAAGAAGAGCAAGAGAAATCAAAAACTTTCCGTTACCTATGACGGAATGATAGGTTTTACCGATCCTGGCAAAGGAACCAAGATGATGAACCCTACGGATTTTGCTGAATGGACCTGGAATGCTCAGCGTCATACCGAAGACGCCAATGCAGCAGCAGAAGGCCGGGCAGTTGATTATGCATCTCACTTGGCAGATTTTAACCACCCTCAGTTCGGCGGCGGGCTTAACCCTGTAATTCCTGATTACCTTACTGTTGGCGGTAGCTCCGGTGTAACAGGAACCGTAAATCTTGAGGACCACCGGGCCTTGTACAATGTCGATCCGCGTAAAGGATCAACTTACCAGGTTATTAAGGCCAACAAACAAGGTACTGATTGGTATGACGAAATCACGAGAACAGCGCCTCTTCACAGACACACGCTCGGATTCATGGGCGGATCTGATACTTATACTTTCTATGTTGGATTGAGTGCACAGGAACAGGATGGTATTCTTTTGGAACAGGATTTCAAGAGATATGCTGCCCGTATCAACTCTGAGTTTGATGTGATTAAAGGGCTAAGGATCGGCGAAAATCTGCAGTTTACTTACAGATCGGCACGCAACATCACTGGTGACGGTGGTGGTATCGGATCTGCTGATGACGAAAATGATATCCTTTCTGCGTTCCGGATGCCAACAATAATTCCGGTTTACGATGAATTCGGTGGTTATGCCGGTACTGTTTCAAAAGGTTTCAACAATCCGAGAAATCCGCGCGCAGCCCGTGACGGTGGTAAGGACAACGAAGTTTTCGAAACAGCATTGTTTGGTAACGTGTATGCAGAGTTGGATGTACTGCCTGGTTTGACTATTCGCAGCAGCATTGGCGGTCGTTATAATAGTGTGTTTGGTCTTGGCTACAGCAGGTGGCAATATGAAAATTCAGAAAATAACTCAGCCTTTGGCTTTAACCAGTTTCAAGGGTATGGTTTATCATGGGTTTTGACCAATATCGCTACTTACAAAAAGCAATTCGGCGACCACAACGCAGAAATTATGGTGGGTCAGGAAGCGTTGAACTCTGGTAAAGGATGGAACTATAGTCAAAACGGCTTGAATCCTTTTAGCTGGGATACGGAATTTATCAGCATGACAAACGTAACGCCGAACCCTGCTCAAAGTAACAAATTCAACGGTGTGAACTTTAGCTCACTTTTCGGAAGTCTCAAATATACCTTCAAAGACAAGTATATTATTGGTGGTGTTATCCGTCGCGACGGTTCGTCCCGCTTCGGTGCCAACAACCGTTACGGCGTATTCCCGGCAGCGTCTGTTGCATGGAGAATTTCAGCTGAACCATTCATGCAGGGTGTTTCCTTCATAAGCGATTTGAAGATCCGTGGAGGTTATGGAACATTGGGTAACTCAAACAACGTTCCTCCAACTAACCAATATACTCTCTACGGTGGAGACCAGGGAAATTCAGGGTTTGACATCGGCGGAAGCAACAGCAGTGCAACCATCGGTTACTACAGAAATCGTATTGGAAATCCGGATGGAAAATGGGAAACCAGTATCACTTCAAATATTGGTATAGATGCGTTGTTATTTGATGGTAAAGTTGATATCGTCCTTGACATTTGGAGAAAAGACACGAAAGATCTCCTCATGCAGGTTCCTATCTCCGCTGTAAACGGATACAATGCAGCTGCACCTACCGTGAACATTGCAAAAATGCTTAATCAAGGTATCGACGTATCGATCACAACAAAAGGTAACATAAATCCTCAGTGGAACTATGAAGTCAACGTATCTGCTGCGTGGCTTCACAATGAGATCTCTGAATTACCTCCTGGACAAACGTATATCACTACAATTAACCCAGGTTATCGTGGTATCAATCCAATCAGAAACCAGTTAAATCAGTCGATTTCTTCCTTCTTTGGTTATGATGTCCAGGGCTTATGGCAGTCAAATGAAGAAGTTGCTCAAGCCAACGCCATTGACGGAAATGCTTCTACCGAATTTCAGTCTGGTGCAGCACAAGGTCGCTTCAGATATCGTGACCTTAACAATGATGGAAGAATCAGCGATGCGGACAGAACCTGGTTAGGAAGCCCTGTACCTAAGTTCACAGGTGGCCTTAACTTTACGCTCAAGTATTCCAACTTTGATTTAGTAGCATATGTGTACACGTCTTTGGGTAACGAAATCTTCAACGTATCGAGATGGTTCACAGACTTCTATCCTTCATTCCAGGGTGCTTCCATAGCAGACCGCGTGAAAGGATCATGGACTCCCGAGAACAGGGGAGCGGAAATTCCTATCTTCGAAAGTGCTTCGAACTTTAGTACTAATACGCAATCAAGCTCTTACTACATTGAAGATGGGTCTTACCTGCGCCTTCAAAACGTAACACTTGGTTATACATTACCAACTGCTATGTTGAGCCGGCTCAAAATGACAAAGCTCCGCGTATTTGGTTCAGTTAACAATTTATTCACTATCACTGGCTATGAAGGTTTGGATCCGTCAGTCGGTGGCGCCGCAGATACCAATTTTGGTATTGACTTGGGTAACTATCCGATCACACGGAGCTTTACATTCGGTGTTAACCTTGGATTCTAAAATATTATCAAAGACATGAATAGTATGAAAAAGATATTAAGAAGTAAAATTGTGTGGGGAACCCTGTCGGTGATACTATTATTGTATGCCTGCCAGGATAGTTTTCTCGACGTACGTGCTCCGGGCGTTCTGGATCAATCCACGTTGAATACAACGCTCGGTCTTGAACGAGCTTTGATTGCTGCATATTCGCAAGTCAATGGTCGTGCTAACCGTATGGGTAGTCCGTCAAACTGGGTATGGGGTAGTATCCGCGGCGGTGAAGCCAATAAAGGAACTGACCCTGGTGACTTTTCTGACATCAATCCAATTCAGCGTTTCGAAGCCCTCTCAACACAGGGCGTTATTAACGACAAGTACAATGCTAACTATGAACTTGTAGCCCGTGCTAACTCTGTATTGGTATTGGTAGGCAAAGCTGCCCCAGATGTGACGGAAGAAACTAAGACATCCATGGCGGCTCAAGCTAGATTCTTAAGAGGCCACGCCTATTTCGAACTCAAACGAGGATTTAACAATACACCTTATGTCGATGAAACTATCGATTTTCCGGAAACAGGTGAAGTTAAAAATGACGTAGAGCTTTGGCCAAAAATTGAAGCCGATTTTCAATTTGCATATGAAAACCTACCAGCAACTCAAGGACAGGTTGGAAAAGTTAACAAATGGGCTGCGGCATCATATCTTGCAAAAGTTTACATGTATCAGCACAAATTCGCTGAGGCTAAGGCGCTATTCGACTTGATCATACCTCCTGCATATGGTGGAACCGGAACGGGTCAGACTTCAAATGGTAAA
>CAMLER010000359.1 GCA_946478915.1 uncultured Chryseolinea sp. | reverse complement strand
GAAACAGACCTCGACGAAGAAAATCCAACCGGACTTCGGTTTAATCCGCCGCTTATGGCGAGTTGGATGATTCTGGGAGAATTGCGGGCCAATAAGATGGTAGGCACTCAAAGTAGACGGGTTTAAGTGTTTAAGTGTTTACGTGTTTACGTGTTGAGGTGTTGAAGTTCACACGGAGGGAAGAGACTGCCTTAGGCATCGACAAACTAATAACTAATAACTAATAACTAATAACTTAGTAACGGATAACTGATAACGGATAACGGATAACAGATAACGGATAACGGCTAACGAATAACGGCTAGCGAATAACTTACCAGAAATAAAAATCATCATTCTTCAACCTGGTCAAACCTAGTATGAAGGATGCTGCACTTTTTACCTGGCGCATGCAGATTGCCAGCAATCTTTGAAAGTTTGTCATTCGATGAAGGGTATTTTTTTGAGAGCTCATTGCTTTCGTTGTGAGAATATTTTTGAATAGTATTGAGTTTAATGTCTCAGTTCTGTCTATACGATCATCTGCGCATCTTTAATCGGCATATTCCGAGGGTGAAACACCATACTTCTTTCTGAATCTTTTGGAGAAATACGACTGCTCGCTGAATCCAACCGCGTAGCCTATTCGTGATACATTGTCAGTTTTCGCCCGTATCAGGTATGCTGCCCGTTGTAGTCGTATGTCGTTTATCAGTTCGCGCGGCGAGGTATTGAGTAGTGCTTTCAATTTTCGAAATAGTTGAGCACGACTCAGGTTAACTTCCTCTGCAAGCATCTCCACACTGAAAAATGAATTTCCAATATTTTGCTCAACGACCGATCTCACTTTTGCCAGGAATTGGCCATCCAGGGATGCTTCAGCCTTTGTCGGTGAATGATTGTCAAATTCCCGTTTTAACCTGGCAGCAAGACGTTTCCTGGAGAGGACAAGGTTTTTCACCCTGAGCTGTAGCTCTTCCATGGAGAATGGCTTGGCCAGATACTCGTCTGCGCCGTTATGGAACCCATTGATCTTCGAGGCATCGTCTGCTTTCGCCGTCAATAGAATTACAGGGATATGGCTGGTTCGCTCGTCTTTCTTAATATTCTGAATAAATTCAACACCGCTCATTAACGGCATCATGACGTCGGAAATGATTACGTCGGGGACATACTCCTTCGCTAGCTTTAAGCCTTCCATTCCATTCTTTGCTTTCAGGATTGTGAATTCCCTGCTGAACCCGGAGGCAATAAAATTCTGAAGCGCAGCATTGTCTTCGACTACCAGAATGCGCTCGGACTTTTCTCGAAGCAAAGCAAATTGTTCATCGTCCTCATTATCACTCTCCAAGCTATCAAGCATCATCGGTGTCGCTACTTCACATTCAGGTAATTTAGCCGCTTCAGCATCAGCGATGAATAACGGTAAGGCTACTGTGACGGATGTACCTTTTCCCGGTTCACTCACAAGATTTATGGTACCCCCATACAATTTCACAAGTTCGTTTACAAGTGACAATCCGAGTCCCGTTCCAGGATGGTTGTCTTCGCTATCATACTTCAGTTGATAGAAAGGCGAGAAGATATTCGATTGTTCTTCAATTGGTATTCCCCTTCCGGTATCAGCAACAGAAATGATCACTCTGCTGTCCTGTTCATTATCCAGATACATTGAAAAGGTCACTCGTCCATTCGTACCGGTAAACTTAAAGGCGTTAAAAAGAATATTGCTCACAATCTTTTCCACTTTGTCCGCATCGAATCCGACGACAAATTCATGTGCAGAAATGTTTTTCTCAAAATGAATTTTTTTTTGTTCTGCGATCGAATCAAATGACGCGGTAAGAAGTTCTGCAAATTCCATAAGCCTTCCCGGCTTGATCGTCAATTCCATTTTGCCGGCGTCGAGCTTTGAAAGGTCGAGCAACTGGTTGACGAGACCCAGCAGTCTTTGGGCATTTCTCTTTACAATGGTCAGGCTCTTACGGTCTTCGGTCGTCAATTTGGTCTTCCTCAATTGTTCTTCAATCGGGCCGATAATAAGAGAAAGCGGCGTTCGGAATTCATGGGAGAGATTGGCGAAAAACCTGGACTTTAACATATCCGTTTCTTTAAGCTTTTCGGTCAGTGCCCTTTGTGTATCGAGCAGTTGACGAGCTTTTGCCGAACGTTGCTTGTGCAGATCATAGATGATGATCAGGCCCACCATAAGTATTATGGAACCTACAACAAGAACATTGGTCAAGAGACTTTGGATTTTCTTTTCCTGCTCAAGGAGTTGGATTTTTTGTTGTTGTTTTTCGGATTCGAAACGTGTTTCTAATTCCACGATCTGTCGGGTCTTCGATCCGTTGAGCAGGCTGTCCCTCACATCATAGTAGGACTGCATATACTTTAGTCCTTCTGTTGTGTTTCCTTGTTGCATGTTGAGCTCAGCGAGCGCCATATAGGCATGCCGTATCACACGCTTCAACCCGAGTTCACGAGCCAGCGTCAGCGACTTCTTCAAATTATCATTGGCATTGCGATATCTTTTTTTAATGATGAAAGCCCGACCTATATCAGCCATAATACCAGCCTGCGCTGACCGATTCTGCGTTTGCCTGGCGCTTCGTAAGGCTTCATCAAAATAGCGAAGTGCTTCGTCAGGATCGTTTGGCAGGTAAAGTTCTCCAATGTTTGACAAAGCCTGAGATACATGAAACTTTGTAATGGAATGTTTAGCTGTGATGTCAAGAGACTTGTCAAAGTAAATTCGGGCACTATCGTTTTTATTTCGCGTACATTCTATGACACCTGCGAGATTATATACGCGTGCTAACAAATCCCATTTTTTTTCCTGCTGCGCAATCGCCTCCGCCGCTCGGATATACCAAACAGCTTTACCGATTTCCTGCTGGTCGCGATAGCTGATAGCCAATATCCGATAACTTTCCGCTTTCACATCAACAAAATTATTTTCCTCCGCAATGCGCACAGCTCGTAATCCCTTTTCGATTGCTCGATCACTATCGCCGAGCGCCCAAAGGCAATGTGCCTGCCTAAAATTTGCAGTGGCAACTCCTCGATGAAAATTGAGCATTTCCGCAATCTCCAACGCTTTATTAGCATACGTCAGAGACGTATCAAAGCTGATCCATTGATATTGAAAGCTCAGACTATTATACAAGTTAACCCTTGTAGTATCATTATTAGAATACTGTCGAAGCTGCTTTCTGAGGCTATCGATGGTATGAAGCTGTGCCAGGGAAGTGGATACCAGCATCACATAAAAAAAAGTATTGAGAAGTCTTACCGTCATATTTGTTAAACGATTAGTACGCAGTAACGCGAGACGGGTTATGATTGGTGCAATAATGGTGTCACTTTTGCCTCAGCCTGACCATGGCTTTGAATTATTCTCAGAAGAAGCGGCCAAAGTGCGTGTTCAAAACGCTTGCGAAATATTCCGGTATGACCAACCTTCTGAGCGGTGTATTTGTGAACATCCAACTTCATAAGCTTGACTGGCGCATTCGGGAAAAACTGCATCATAAGTGAAGCCGATCTATCATTTGCGATGTAATCATCGCTGGTGTATATCGCCGTGATCGGCACAGTAAAATCATAAAAGCGATCAGATTGAATTTCAGACTTAAGAAAGTCCATGTAGTAGTTTTTGCTTAAGCACCATGATCGCCATTCAAGCAGTACATTGCGCGGCAGGTTTTCACCCCAGCCAATTTTTTTCATAACACCATATCCATACAAATTGGTTAGTAAGGGCCCGATGATGTGCCACAAGACCCATACGACTGCCTTCATGGGGTAGGGTAAATAACCCCAATACCCCAATGCCGCATTGATGGAAATTACTTTTCGTAGATGATCCTTGTTTTTTAAGAGCCCTACTAATTGGGCCCCCACGCTGTGCCCTATCCAAATTATGTCAGTAAGTCTTTGTTCATTGACAAGGTAGCCAAGCGCTGCATTCATATCCTGGGTGCCCCACTCATGCATGTAGGCAGACGATGTTCTTATATCTGGGGGAGCAGAGTCACCAATGCCCCTGTAATCATAGATCAATACGCGGTATCCGTTATCAACAAGATACCTGGAGAAATTGTAATAAAATTCTTTTCGTACGCCCGTTGCCGCGCTAATTACAAGCGTTCCCATCGGTATTCCCTGCGGCTCTCCGAAAAGTGCGCCCAAGCGATACCCATCATTGGCATAGATTGTTACTTGTCTCATAGGATGTTTTTTTCAATTGATGAACGAGAATGTCCACGAAGAAAACCATGGAGACGCTGGGAGAAATGTTGCAATCCAGGGTATTTTTGTTGCAATGGTGATCTGATCCGTCGATTGTAACGTATAACCTCACGCGTCCTGCGTTATATCTTTAACTTGGCTTTTAAAAGGAATTTGCGGACGGATCGTTAAAAAGAATTGATCTACAAAAAAAGAAAAGCTGATTTTAAATTGCGATGAACCCATTCGAGAAGAAAATTCTGATGTCGGGGGCAGTGAAAGCGCTCGACTACATTCAAAATATCGAAACCAGAAAAGTCGCCCCTTCCATAAATGCGTTAGAAAATTTGCGCGCATTTGAAGAAGACATACCACTAAAAGGGACTGATGCGTTGCATAACCTCGAGTTCCTGGACGAATATGGCGCACCGGCTACTATTGCTTCTAATGGCAGCCGGTACTTTGGATTTGTTATCGGCGGATCTCATCCGGCAGCCCTCGCCGCTAACTGGATGGCTAGTGCATGGGACCAGAATTCGGGTCTTGTTGCAACAAGCCCGATAAATGCCAAAATAGAGGAAGTTGTTGAAAAGTGGATTACAAGCCTCTTGCCGGTAGACAAGGGTTCTGGTGTTGGATTTGTAACTGGAGTAACCATGGCAAATTTCTGCGCGCTTGCTGCGGCGAGAACAGCCATCCTCAACGATCAGGGCTGGGATGTTGAAGCTAAAGGATTATTTGAAGCGCCGCCAATAACGGTTGTCGTAGGGGAGGAAGCGCATGGAAGTCTTTTAAAAGCGCTGAGTATGCTTGGTCTTGGGCGTGAACGGGTAATCCGAATACCAACAGATCACAATGGACGCATGCGAATGGAGTTGCTTCCTCAGTTAAACAGCAGAACCATACTTTGTATGCAGGCGGGCAACGTTGACACGGGTGGCATGGACGATGGGCGTATTATTGCAGGAGCTAAGGCGCAAGGAGCGTGGGTTCACATCGATGGCGCCTTCGGACTTTGGGCTGGCGCGTCAACTTTGAAAAAACACCTTACAGTAGGCTATGAGTTAGCAGACTCCTGGGCGACCGATGGTCATAAGTGGTTAAATGTTCCATACGACAGCGGACTGGTGATTTGCAGGGATCGTAGTTACCTCAGAAAGGCCATGAGTATGCGCGGTGACTATCTCGATCAGGAAGGCAGCCGTCTTCCTTATCAGTATACACCGGAACTTTCCAGGCGTGCCCGCGCGATAGACATCTGGGCAGCTATGAGGACCCTGGGTCGCGAAGGTATTGATGAACTTGTAACGCGTACTTGCTCGTATGCTGAATATCTTGCCTTGCAGATTAAAAAGGCTGGCTTCAGGATTTTAAATGAAGTTCAGACCAATCAGGTACTGGTCTCTTTCGGCGAAGATACCCAGCAAGTTATTAAAGAAATTCAATCAGATGGCACATGCTGGTGCGGTGGGACAATTTGGAAAGGAGAACCCGCCATGAGAATCAGCGTATCCAGCGTGAAGACCTCGGAATACGATATCCGGAAATCGTTGGAAGCGATCTTA
>CAMLER010000358.1 GCA_946478915.1 uncultured Chryseolinea sp. | reverse complement strand
GGGGAACATGGTATTTGTCGCCGGTAAGGGTCTCACTTCGACGGAGATATCACGGCACATACGAAACATGTGTTGGATGAAATAGAAAAGGAACTGGTAAAAGCAGGTTCATCAATGCAAAAAGTGTTGAAAGTGAGTGTATTTCTACATGATTTGAACGACTACAAAGCTATGAATGAAGCGTACAAAGGCAGGTTTGGGAACAAGCCGCCGGTCCGTACAACGGTTGCAGTATATGGCGGAGTTCCCGGCGATTCGCTTGTAGAAATGGATTGTATCGCATACATATAATGCTGCTGAAATACTAGCCGCTGTAACTCCCTTTACCTTTTTAAACTTAAATCTAAAATCATGCGATTGACTATGAAGCTGTTCCTGTTCTCTTTCTTTTTTCTTTTTACTGTCGTTCTGAGAGCACAGGAATTTACGATCCTTCTCAAAGGAGGGCACGTTATCGACCCCAAAAACAACATCAATGAAATAATGGACGTTGCCATCAAGGACAATAAAGTCGTTCAGGTCGCCAAAAATATTGACGCGAAAAAAGCATCGCAGGTTATTGACGTGAAAGGTCTCTATGTTACTCCGGGGATTATTGATATCCATTCACACAACTTCTTCGGAACTTTGCCAGATCATTACCTGGGAAATGGTTTAGAGGCGCTTCCTCCGGATGGATTTACCTTCCGCGCGGGTGTCACCACCGTGGTAGATGCAGGTGGAGCGGGTTGGAGAACTTTTGATGCATTTAAAAGACAAACCATCGATCATTCTAAGACCCGTGTTCTTTCTTTCCTGAACATCGTTGGTGATGGAATGCGCGGTGGCGCCTATGAGCAAGACTTGCGGGATATGGATACGAAAATGACAGCGATGGTCGTGAAGCAGCACCCTGAAATTGTAGGCATTAAAGTGGCGCATTACATGGGAGGAGAGTGGGATCCGGTGGATCGCGCTGTAGCCGCTGGCAAAATTGCCAATGTGCCGGTCATGATTGATTTCGGAGGCAACAATCCTCCGTTGTCCATCGAAGAACTATTTACAAAGCACTTACGGCCCGGTGATATTTTTACTCACGCATTTGCACAACTGGGAAGTCGGGAATCTATCGTAGACGAAAAAGGAAATTTGCGACCATTTGTGAAAGAGGCGCAGAAGCGGGGAATTATTTTCGACGTCGGGCATGGCGGCGGAAGCTTTCGTTTCTCACAGGCAATTCCTGCTCTGAAAAGTGGTTTTATACCCAACACGATCAGTACAGACATTCATACAGGTAGCATGAATGCTGGTATGAAAGATCAGCTAAATGTTATGTCCAAGTTCTTAAACATTGGAATGAACTTGCAGCAGGTTATTGCCGCCTCAACATGGCTTCCTGCAAAAGTGATACAGCGCGAGGAACTCGGACATATCTCATCGGGAGCAGGTGCTGATGTTGCCGTATTTTCTCTTTTAAAGGGAAAGTTTGGTTACATTGATTCCGGGGGATTTAGTTTTCAAGGAACACAAAAGCTACAGTGTGAATTGACAATTCGCGACGGAAAAGTCGTTTATGATTTAAATGGCATTTCACGGCCGCTTTGGGATTCCCCACAAGCTGCCAGCTCACAACGATAACAAACGCTCATGACATGAATACGGCAACGGTCACGGATTCCGGGATACTATCGAGGACTGAGGGCACAAGAAGAGTACATGTGGCCTCTATTGATATTCTTCGGGCGCTCACAATGATTTTGATGATTTTTGTGAACGACCTTTGGTCTCTCAAGGGGATACCGGCATGGCTGGGGCACGTAGATTCCGGAGTTGATGGTATCGGCCTGGCAGATGTCGTGTTTCCTGCGTTTCTTTTTATTGTAGGCTTGTCGTTGCCGTACGCCGTCAATAATCGAAGAAAAAAAGGTGACTCAGAAGCTCAATTGATTGGTCATGTATTACTCAGAACATTGGCTTTGCTTATCATGGGTGTCTTTCTCGTTAACGGGGAGTCGATCAACGCTTTGGCTACTGGCATTCCCAGATTATTGTGGAATGCTATATGCTGCACTTGTTTTATCGTTATATGGAATACATACCCAAAGACATTTAATAAGACATTGATATATGGTCTGAGAATCGTCGCGTTCGCAGTGCTTGGCTTCCTCGCGGTGAAATATCGCGGTGGTCCCGACGACGCTATTCGTTACTTCGGATCCCAATGGTGGGGAATACTTGGCCTCATCGGATGGGCTTACCTTGCCAGTGGCGTTGTTACTGTCCTTTCCCGCAATAATTTTTATATCATACTCGGTGGTTGGTTTTTCTTTGCAATTCTAAGCATGGTGTTTCACGCTGGTCTTGTTCCAGATGTATTCACGTTCATACCGCACGCCATTCTGGGTGGGACTTTGGCAGGACTAACCATGGGTGGTGTCGTAACCTCTATGATCTTTCAGCATTATCGATCAAAAAGTGATGACAAAACATTGACTCTGGTTTTAGTGGCTATCTCGATACTGTTGATCGGATTATCCGTATTGACAAGGCCGTATTGGGGACTAGCTAAGCTCGGTGCAACACCGGCATGGTTGTTTCTTTGTAGCGCGTTTACAATTCTTGCATTCCTGGTGGTGTACTGGATCGCTGATGTTTACAAGAAGCAACACTGGTTTAACATCATCAAGCCGGCGGGTACAGCTACTTTGCTTTGCTATTTGATACCGTATTTTGCTTATGGCTTCACAAGACTTGTTGGATTTCACCCTCCCGAACTTTTTTTGGAAGGAGGGCTCGGTTTGTTAAAGTCGTTCTTATTCGCCATTCTATGCGCCCAAATAACCGGACTGCTTATTCGTTCCGGAATCCAATTAAAATTATAGACGAAAAAAGATCTCTGTGAAATCGAAGGCAATTCTATTACTGGCGATAATTTCATTTACGGTCCTTACAAGCAATGCCCAACGAGATCCGGTGTTCAGGGTTGTGGGATATTATTCTTTAAACGCAGCAATGTCTGACGTAGACAAGTCCATTTTAAAAAAGCTTACCCATGTAAATTTGTGGTTCCTCAATCCCGATTCAACCGGAAATTTTACGCGCGATTTGTCAGGCCTTACCCGGTTCGTATCGGAAGCCCACAGCAGAAATATCAAAGTGCTTTTTTCAATAGGCGGAGGCTCAAAGCAACCACAATATCATTACCTTCTTAAAGATGACCAGCGTCCGATGTTGATTCAAAATCTGGTAAAGGAAGTAATCAAATATGATCTCGATGGAATTGATGTTGACCTGGAGGGAAGCAATATCGACGAATACTATGAAAAATTTGTTGTCGAATTAGCTGCCGAATTGAAGAAACACAGCAAACTAATTACAGCTGCTATCGCGATTTATTATAAAGACCAATTCACAGACCGGGCGTTGCAACAATACGACTTTGTGAACGTGATGAGTTACGACCGCACGGGTCCGTGGCGGCCTGAAAAACCAGGTCCTCATGCTGCGTATGAGCATGCCGTTGAAGATCTTGATTACTTTGGTACTGTCAGAAAAATTCCAAAAGAAAAAATGACTTTGGGAGTACCCTTTTACGGTTATGGCTATGGCCCCGAGATCACTTCGCCTGCAATTAGTATGGGATATGGCAAGATCGTAGAAACTTTCAAAGGCGCTGAAAATGCGGACCAGTGGACGATGCCCGACGGGAAAATACTTTATTACAATGGTATTCCAACCATGAAGAAAAAGACGGCGCTTGCAAAAGAGAAAGCTTCCGGTATTATGATCTGGCAGGTGTTGGGTGATGCAAAGGGTCCGAAATCATTACTAAAAACCATCGTTCGGGCAAGCAAATAGAACCCTCGCTTTTCGCGGCATTAGCTACAACAAAGAAGAGGTTAAACTCCTGATATCTGAGACCTTCCCAGGCTATTCCGGAGGGATCATGATTTGCGCCTATTTGTTGAGGTTTGATGGAAAAGTCTCGGTCCACCCAGATTAGTGATCCTTAGCAAAAGCGCACGAGATGTTCCAGCAGGCTGAAGCACTTTCTTGAGATACGAATCTGCACCGGTTTTCCCGTGCCATCTTGCTACTTTTTGTGTTTAGGTTAATTTTGACATCAGGAACGTTGTAGAAATAATTTATCGGATCTTTTGTGGTTCATTGATGAGGAGGTGCTCATCTAGCAGAGCAACGAGAATGTTTAAAACGAAAATCTAAAGGATGCCTGAGAACGTTAACAATAAAAAAGTTTATTCACTTATCGAAGTAGCGCTAAGCATACAAAAGACGATAGCCGACCGTTACGGTAGTTCTTTTTGGGTGAAGGCCGAAATGAATAAACTGAATCATTACTCACATTCTGGTCATTGCTATCCCGACCTTGTGGAAAAGATCGATGGCAAAGTAGTAGCTCAAATGAGAGCCAATTTGTGGAAAAGTGATTTTGAAAGGATTAATCACAATTTCAAAACGATATTGAAAGAACCACTGAAAGATGGAATCAAAATTCTTTTTTGTGCCTCTGTCAGTTTTGACCCCTCGCATGGCTTAAGTCTTCGGATCATCGACATTGATCCGAGTTTTTCATTGGGTGAATTGGAGCGTGAGAAAATGCAAACGATAGAGAGATTGAAAACAGAAGGTATCTATCAATCAAACAAGCTTTTGAAACTTCCCCTCCTGTTGAAACGGATCGCCGTGATATCGGTTGAAACCAGTAAAGGTTATTCGGACTTTTTGAAAGTTATAGAGAGAAATCCTTGGGGATATAAGTTCTTTCTGTTCCTGTTTCCGTCGTTATTGCAGGGTGAGCGATCGGTACATTCAATTTGCAGTCAGCTAAAGCAAATAAAGAAGGTGATAAATCATTTTGACGCCGTCGCTATAATCCGCGGTGGCGGAGGTGATGTCGGATTATCTTCATATAACAATTACTTGCTTGCAAGCGAGATTGCGCGATTTCCTATTCCTGTCCTTACCGGTATAGGTCATTCTACGAATGAGACAGTAACCGAAATGGTGTCTCATAAAAATGCTATCACTCCCACTGAACTCGCTGATTTCCTTATTCAGAAGTTTCACGATTTCTCCGAGCCGGTGAAGAGAGGGGAGTCGATAATTTACGATCGTGCGAAGAGACTTTTGTTCGATGAAAAGAATAATTTCTCCAACCTTATCAGGCATTTTAGGGCGGCCACAAAGAGCAGCCTGGCAAAAGGGAATACCGAAGTAAACCGTTGCGGACAATCCGTATCGCAACATTCAAAATTTCTAGTTAAAAGCACTACGGAAGTGCTGACCTGGCACGCTCGCCATCTCACCAGGGCGATTTCCTCGCTGTTGGTTGATCAGCGAAGAATCGTTGATGGCAATGTTCGCGACATAAAAAAGGTGACGGCGAACGATCTTTATGGAAAGCATGAAGCGCTGCGTAATATTGAAAAGCACGTAAACTCGATGGACCCGGCAAATATCCTGCGGCGAGGTTTTTCCTTTACGTTGTACAAAGGAAAAGTTCTGAAAAGCTATGCGGATGTGGCGGAAGGAGATAAAATCACAACGGTGCTGGTAGACGGCACCGTTGAAAGCACTGTAAGCAAATCCCTTAAATCTCAAGAGAACAATGAATGATACAATGAAATATACCGAGGCGTTCGAAGAATTGCAGCGCATTGTTGCGGAAATTGAAACCGGTCAGATATCCGTAGACGAATTATCGCAAAAAGTTAAACGGGCCACACATCTTATTCGAATATGTAAGCAAAAGTTAACCTCTACTGAAGAGGATGTAA
>CAMLER010000357.1 GCA_946478915.1 uncultured Chryseolinea sp. | reverse complement strand
TTTCTCATGCAGTATTATTCACTTGACAAATAAAAAATTAGCTATTAATCGGCGGGATTTTATCAGAGTTGGAGGTTTCATTGGTGGTGGACTCCTGATCTCAATTGCAATACCAATAACACGACGGCTTGCTGCAAAGTCGCAGCCATTCACATTCTCTCCCAATGCTTTCTTACATATTGGTGAAGACGACAGCGTCGTGATAATTCTTTCAAAAGTTGAAATGGGCCAAGGCATCTGGACAACCTTGCCGATGCTAATAGCCGAAGAGTTAGATTGTGATTGGAAAAAAATTAAAGTCGAACATCGGGCGCCTGGAACCGCTGACGATTTTTTGAAACCGGTTATCGAAAGATTCACAGGAGGTTCAGAGACTACAGCATCGCAGTTTGATATTTACCGTCAGGCTGGAGCTACCGCCCGGATAATGCTGATAAATGCTGCTGCAAAGCGGTGGGGTATTTCGCCGGATATGTGCAGCACAGACAATGGCCATATAGTAGGTGATAACAAGAGATTAAGTTTTGGAGCTGTCGCGAAGGAAGCCTCGCTGTTCCCTAAGCCTGTTGTTAAGCTATCCGGATCCCGGGACTGGAAATATATCGGCAAATCTCAGAAGCGATTGGATAACGCAGAGAAGATTAACGGGACAGCTCAGTATGGTATAGATATTCATTTTCCTGGAATGCTTACGGCAGTTGTCGCACACGCGCCAGTATTTGGAGGAAGGGTAAAATCTTATGATGCAACTGCGGCGACCGAGATAGTAGGTGTGAGGAGCGTCGTACAAATTCCAACCGGTATCGCTGTGATTGCTGACAACTTTTGGACTGCTAAAAAAGGGCGTGAAGCACTGACAATAGAATGGGAGAATGGCGAAAATGAAAATATAGACAGCCAGTCGTTGTCGGAGCAATATTCAAAGTTGTCAAAGAGAAAGGGTCTGGTGGCCAAGGAAAAAGGTGAAGTGACGACTGCCTTAAAAAATGCACATCGTTCAATAGATGCCGAATTTACTTTTCCTTTTCTGGCACACGCGCCCATGGAGCCGTTGAATTGCACAGTCAAAATTACTGGAAACCTATGTGAAGTTTGGTCAGGCAGTCAATGCCCTTTACATCATCAGGCTGAGGTCGCTGCGTTTCTTAACATTAAGCCTGAGCAGGTTTTGTTTCACACACCGCATCTTGGAGGAAGTTTTGGAAGGCGTGGCGTTTTCCATGCAGACTGGATCATGGAAGCTGTTCAGATCGCGAAGCTCAGCGGTGAATTTATTAAACTGGTTTGGACGCGCGAAGATGACATAAAGGGAGGCTATTACCGGCCGGTTTATCTTCATCGTGTAAAAATTGGTGTTGGTACGGATGGTTATCCCGTCGCATGGCAGCACCGCATTGTCGGCCAATCGCTTTTTACGAATACGCCTTTAGAACAATACATTGTTCAGAATGGAATAGATTACAGCTCTGTTACAACGGGTGCGCCGTACTCAGACACAATTTTACATTATTCATTCGAATTGCATACGACGACCAAACTGGACGTACCAGTCACGGCATGGCGTTCCGTGGGAAACACGCATACAGCTTTCGTAATGGAAACATTGATTGATCAACTTGCTGTAAGCGCCAGAGTGGATACTGCTGAATATAGACGTACGTTGTTGGCGAGTTCACCAAGGCATTTAGCGGCACTGAATTTAGCTGCTGAAAAAGCCGAGTGGGATAAACCGTTACCGCAAGGAAGGTCCCGGGGAATTGCAGTGCATGAAGCCATGGGAAGTTATGTATCACAAGTAGTCGAAATATCAATTGACAATGGTAACCTACGGATTCATCGCGTGGTGTGCGCTATTGACTGTGGCTTGGCAGTTAACCCCAATGGTGTTCGTGCACAGATGGAAGGCGGTATTATTTATGGACTTACTGCCGCATTGTATCGCGAAATAACTATCGAAAAAGGTGAGGTACAACAATCGAATTTTCATGATTACCGGATGCTGAGGATGAATGAAGCTCCCAAGATTGAAGTCCACATAGTGCCTGGCACTGAAAAAATGGGTGGCGCCGGAGAGCCTGGCGTTCCGCCGATAGCCCCTGCATTGGCTAATGCGATCTTTGCAGCGACGGGAAAACGAATAAGGCGGCTACCTTTACAAAAATCGGATTTGATTAAAATTTAATTATAGAGGGCTAAGACAATTCTCGTTTATCTAAGTTCGCTTCATACGCTCAGTCCAGTTACGTAACAAGGTGAAAGTATATTTATCCCGTTCGTCATGCCGATACCAAATGTTTTAATAGATCTGGTTAGCTCATCACATTATCTAATTTCTGAAACGCGAACTAAATGGATACCTGCCTGGGAAAAAGGCGGGATGGTTGACTTTTCCAAATCTTCTCAGTTTAAAAACAACCAGCTGCACATTTCATCCTCGCGCCGGCGGATCGCGATAGACTATCGGGACCGACCACCTGACCACCGGTTACCGCTTTACGCTCCACCTTCCCTCCATTGCGCTATTTGCTCCTTTCATTTTCCTTTATTTTTCTAACTTAACGGCTCTAATTACAGCCATTTCTATGAAGCCAATAGTCCAGATCTCGCTAGACCTAATCGATATCAAAGAAGCGCTGAGCACCGCGGCCCTCGCGATGCGCGCCGGCGTTGACTGGCTTGAAGCAGGTACTCCGTTTATTCTTGCTGAAGGCTTGCACGGCGTTCGCGAACTGCGCAAGGCATTTCCGGGTGTACCCATTGTTGCCGACCTTAAAACCATGGATGGGGGTTATCTCGAAGCGGAGATGATGGCAAAGGCCGGCGCTACCCACGTGGTCGTTATGGCCCGCGCACATGAAGAAACTATTCGCTGCGTTGTCAAGGCGGGGAAAGACTTTGGTGTAAAGGTAATGGGCGACAATCTCGGTTGCCCCGATATGGTAGACGGGGCCAAACAACTCGAGGATCTAGGCTGCGATTATATTGTCCACCATATTGGTTACGACGAACGGCGCGGAATTGCAGCCCGCGGCCTACGCATGCCCAGTCCGTTAGACCAGCTGAAAGAAATTGTGAAAGCGGTAAGCATACCTGTTCAGGCTGTCGGAGGATTAAGCCTCGAACAAGCTATCCAATGCCCCTTGTATGGTGCGCCTCTGGTTGTACTGGGAGCGCCATTGACTATCGACGCCGACGCTTTCAAAACCGCTGACGGTGATCTTGAAAGCTCTCTGCGCCTTATCTGTCAGAAGATCCATTCCTATGATGATGTACTGATCGGAGGGAATTAGTTAGTTAAAGAGGTATAAGGTATAAGGAATAAGGAATAAGGAATAAGGGAATTCGAAAGAATCTAAGGCTATGAAATGCCCACTTGAATTTCGCACCCTCTACTAATAACGATTAACTGATAACGATTAACTATTTCAAAGATGAAATACCCTGCCGTAGTAAACTTCGCCCCCGTAAAAGGCTCTGTTGAAATTCGAGAAATTGAAAAACCGGAGATCGGCGAAGACGACGTTTTGCTTGAAGTAGCTAACGTTGGTGTCTGCGGCAGCGATCTGCACCAATGGACAAACGATCACAGCTGGCCGGTAAATTATCCCGTGGTGCTCGGCCATGAGTTCGGTGGGCACATTGCCGAACTCGGCAAGCGCGTGGTGGGATGGAAGGAGGGTGATCGCGTGGTAAGTGAAACCGCAGCAGTCATTGATCAGAACAATCCCATGTCACGGAAGGGCTTTTACAACCTTGACCCCACACGCAAGGGTTTTGGATACGGGGTAAATGGCGCAATGACCCGCTATGTACGGGTGCCTGCGCGATGCCTTCATACCGTTCCGGCGAACCTGAGCTTCGAACAAGCTTGTCTTACTGAACCATGTTGCGTGGCATTCAATGCCGTCGTTGAAAATTCCAGATTGAAGCCTGGCGACCGCGTTATTGTGATCGGTCCGGGAACCATCGGTATTCTTTGTGCCGCAGTCGCGCGTTTGTGTGGGGCAGAGGTTGCACTTGTAGGACTACAATCGGATTGCGACCGACTCGATATTGCAAAGGTTTATGGATGTGAAGGAATCATTGGCGATGCAACTGAATGGGCGAAACAACGCGATGGGCTAGGCGCTGATTGCATCATCGATGCAGCAGGAAATAGTCTGACCTTAAAAAATGCTATGCAATGGGTGCGTCCCAAGGGACATATCACCAAAGTGGGATGGGGACCGCAACCTCAGGGATTTTCACTCGATCCCATCGTTCAGAAGAATGTAACATTGCAGGGAAGCTTCAGTCACAATTGGCCGATATGGGAACGTGTCATTGCATTGATGGCGAGCGGTCAGCTGGATGTCAAGCCCATTATCGGTGGCGTGTGGCCAGTCACAGAATGGCATGAGGCATTTGAAAAGATGCATACCTGTGCCGTTGTGAAAAGTGTTCTCAAGCCTGTCTAATGTATGCGGCTAAAAGACAAAGTCGTACTCGTCACCGGCAGCACTACAGGCATTGGAAAAGCCATAGCGCTGAGATGTGTTGCAGAGGGCGCGTCGGTGATAATTCACGGTCTTGAGCGCGATCTTGGCGAACAGGTAGCCAGTGAAATCGGAAATGAAAAAGCCGCATTGCATATCGAGGACCTTCGTACCGAAGGCAGTGCGCAACGCCTGGTAGACCTGGCGTTAGCCAAATTCGGACGGCTCGACGCACTGGTCAATAATGCGGCCATGGTTGTATCGGGAAATATTCACACGACTGACGTTGATTATTTCCGGCTTGTGGTGGATGTAAATACCATTGTTCCATTTATGCTGATAAAAACTGCGCTTACCCATTTGCAAAATGCAAAGGGATGCGTGCTAAACATCGGCTCCGTGAATGCCTACTGTGGAGAGCCCAATTTACTTCCTTACAGTGTTTCAAAAGGAGCGTTGATGACCATGACCCGAAATCTCGGCGATACATTGTATCGTGAGAATGGTGTCCGTGTAAATCAGATCAATCCCGGATGGGTGCTTACGGAGTCTGAAGTGATGCGTAAACGCAGCCAGGGACTTCGCGAAGACTGGTATACTGATCTGCCGAAAACCAACGCTCCGGCTGGACGCCTTCTAACGCCCGAAGAAATTGCCGCGGCCGCGATTTATTGGATATCGGATGAAAGCGGACCTGTCAGCGGGCAGGTTGTCGATCTTGAACAATATCCGCTTATCGGGCGGAATCCTCCAAAAGATACATCAACAATACCTTCGAAATAACCCATGCCAAAACTCGCCGCTTTCCCGAAAGCTTTCATGCAGGCATTATGCAAGGACGGAACCATGAAGGTTTCTGAATGGATTCAATTGGCTTCCGCATTGGATATCGACGGCCTTGAATGGTACGCCGGATTTCTGGAAATGGAAAAGGAATCCAATTGGCCCCTATTCCGAAGGCAGGTAGAAGACCTTGGAAAAGTTATTCCCATGATGTGTTGTTCGCCCGACTTCACCCATCCCGATGCCGGTTTTCGCGCAAAAGAAATTGCGAAACAGAAACGTTGGATCGACATGACCTACATCCTGGGCGGATCGTATTGCCGCGTGCTCTCTGGTCAGCGCAGACCTGAGCTCTCAAATGAGGAGGGTGTAAAACTTGCCGCGGATTGTATTGAAGAATGTTTGCCTTATGCTAAGGCGCGTGACATTACCCTGATACTGGAAAATCATTACAAAGATGACTTCTGGGAGTACCCCGAATTTGCGCAGAAGATGGACGTGTTTTGTCAGCTCGTCGGGCGTA
>CAMLER010000356.1 GCA_946478915.1 uncultured Chryseolinea sp. | reverse complement strand
GAAGTTCATTCTTCCAGAATGCAACAAATCGGTTCTTATCTTCTTTTTTATTCTTATAGATCTCGAGATGAACCATTCCTGCCAGTCCATTGAGGTATCGCGTAGTTCGACTATCTGGATATTGAGTGCGCGCAAACGACAGATCGTCCGTAACCTGGATGAACAATTCAGCAAGCCTATCGGGTTGTGATTGATTTGGCTGTTTAACAACTTTCTCAAACTCCTCCCAGCGCTTCTTATTTTGCTTTATAAAGAGAGCCTCTTTCATCAAGTGTGTAGGTGTTTAAGTGCGTAAGTGTCTAAGGCACGCATATGCTTAGGTGAATACTGCACAACCTGTTTTAATCAGCAACAAGCATAGTTTGTGACCAGCCGTGTAAGGTTCCTGAAAAAATGTCCTTTTATGGCATCTGATCTGCCACTTCGATCACCTTGTTCCATACGCGGAACACATTCCCCGAGCATATTTTTTCAATGTCTTCATCGCTGTATCCCTCCTTCAGCCCGATTGGCAATGTATCTCCAACACCGTCATAATCTGATCCGATACCTACGTGGTCGATCCCGGCAAGCTTTACAACGCGGTCGATATGGTCGGCAACACGTTCAACATCGGAATACAGGTCCACATGATTCGAGGCGAATTGATCAATTATCGGCTGCGCCGCAGAATCCCTGGAAGTTAGTCCTTTTGAAGTGAGCAATTTTTCCAATGAATCGAGCAACGTCTGATTGGTCCTGGCCAGAGAATCAAGAAAGGAAGCGCCAAAGTTGATCTGGATGACTCCTCCATTTTTTCCCAGCTCTTTGATCATGTCATCCGACATGTTCCGTTGGAACCCCGGAGTGTAGAATCTACATGACGAATGAGAAGCGATAACAGGCGCTTTAGTAATTTTTATAACGTCATAAAAAGTACTGTCAGACACATGTGAAATATCCACCATTACCCCTACACGGTTCATTTCATTTACAACCTTTTCACCGAAAGGGCTCAACCCTTTCCATGTATTGAGTGTATCGTATGACGAATCACAAATCTGGTTGTCCTTGCTATGCGTAAGGGTGATATACCGGATTCCCCTGTCATAAAAATATTGGACATTCTGAAGGCTGTCTCCAATAGGCGCTCCGTTCTCCATACCCAATGGCAAGGAAATTTTTCCAGCCTGGGTATTGGTTATTATTTCCTGCGGGGTACCTGCTAATGCGAATTTATCGGGGTGCGCATCAACTATCCCACGGATCATGTCGATCAATGAATCAGCAAGCGCCTTTCCCATATCTTTTTTTAGTTGCTGCGCTGCTGGGATATATATTGACATAAAGGGCGCATCAAGTCCGCCTTGTTTAGCTCTTTCATAGTCAAAATCGCCATCCTTTGTGCTCACGGGGATACCCATGTATTCACGCTCCAGCCGGAAGTTTTTTATTTTTAAGCGATATGGCAGATCGACGTGTCCGTCCGTAAGAATAAATCTTTTGGTGAGTTCGTCTGCTTTAGCTTTCAATGTCGCATCTGAGTCATTTTTTGAATTGTTCGTGCATGCGAAGTTGATGATACAGATTAATGCTATGGCGAAGGTTTGAATCTTCATCGGGTTCTTTAGTAGTTAGTTGAGTTAAAAATGCATTTACGTCATGCTAAAGCAACGACCATATGTAAACGTTCTAATACGCACCGAAAAGTCAATAGGACGCAAAGGTCAGGTTAAAAAAATCTTCACCAAACGAGCGCAGCTTGACAGATGATGACTTTCATTACCATTTCTTTCGTCATTGCGGTTAATTTTTTACTTTATGAACAAACTATGGTAATGCCTTTATTTTGAAAATTGCATAAAAATTAAAGTGGATGCAAATCATTCGAGTTAGGACCACGCAAAATGTTTTCATTGATTATCCAGTTGGAAGTGTCGGCGACAGGATACTGGCATATTTGCTCGACAGGCTAATTCTTATAGTCTATTCTGTTGCTGTCCTCGCAGCATTCACTAAGCTTGAAATAGAAACAAGTTATCTCTGGCTTATCTTTTTTGGATTTCCATGGTTGTTTTACAGTTTGCTGTTCGAAATTTTTATGGATGGGCAGACACCGGGCAAGAAGGTAATGAAGATTAAAGTTGTGCGACTAGACGGTACTCCCCCTACAATAGGCGACTACCTCCTTCGCTGGATCTTCGCTTTTGTGGACATTTTTATCCTGTCGGGGGCAGTTGCTGTTGTAATGGTGGCAATGGGTGGCAAGGGTCAACGGCTGGGCGATGTGGTAGCGGGTACCGCGGTCGTTAAGTTGTTAGAGCATGAACAGGTAGCTTCCCAGAAAGTTTTTGTCGAACCGGAGGAACAATATACGCCTGTATTTTCGCAGGTAGTAAGTCTGAGTGATCGAGATATTGAGTTGGTTCAACGCGCGCTTGAGGCTAATCGCGATCAGGGAAATATGCAACCGGTGATCGTTGTAACTGACAAAATAAAATCATTGCTCAAAATTGAGACTGATATGCCTCCGGTGAAATTTTTGTACACGATTATTAAAGATTACCAAACCATTACCGCTGCCTGATGGATCCTTTACCTACTTATTCGCGAGCTTATCTCGCCCTGAGAAATGGCCAGGATAAGCCGGAAGTTTGGGTTGCTTATAAAGGACTGATTTACGATGTAAGTTTGTCAAAGTTGTGGCGCCAGGGCAAACATTACGAGCATTGGGCTGGTCAGGATTTGACGGATGAATTAAAAGATGCACCACATAATGCAAACGTGTTCGATAAATTTAAAATTATTGGGACACTTATCGCTTAAATTGCGACACATAAACACACTTCATCATTTATTTTTTCTGTTACTTACAAGGTTTAGCTTTGCTAAATCTTTAGTTGACGATATTATAACCCTAATCATACCCTTACCTGAATCGAACAAATGATCCTAATTGCGGACAGTGGAGGCTCCAAAATAGACTGGCGGCTCCTTAATCTTGACGGCAGTATCCTACAGGCCAACACACCTGGTTTTAATCCCTATTACCAACCCATTGAAGATCTAACCACCAATTTCCGCGAGGTAATCATACCAAAAGCAAAAGACGGTATTAACAAAATCTTTTTTTACGGAGCTGGCGTTTCATCCGAAAAAAACCAACAGACCATTAAGAAGGCTTTCCTTGAATTTTTCCCGGAGGCGCAAATCGAAATTGGATGGGACCTTCTCGCCGCCGCCCGCGCGCTTTGCGGCCGTGAACCCGGGATCGCATGTATAATGGGAACCGGGTCGAACTCGTGTCTTTACGATGGCGAAAAGATTATCGGCAACGTGGCTAATCTGGGATGGATTCTTGCCGACGAAGGCTCAGGCGCAAATATCGGACGAAAATTTCTCGTCGACTATCTGCGTGAAAACATGCCGCAGGAATTGCGCGCACAATTTCACCAACGCTTTCCGTTAACCCGTGAAGAGTTTCTTGAACGGATTTATCAACAAGAACGGCCTAGTGCTTTTCTCGCCAGCTTTACAAAATTCATATTTCAACATTTGAAATCCCCCTACTGTTACAAACTCGTCTACAGCAGCTTTGCCGAGTTCTACGAGAACAATGTTATGAAATATGAGAACTACCAGAATTTAAAGGTGCATTTCACTGGATCCATTGCGTTTTATTTTTGCGACATCCTGAGACAGGTTGCAAACGACAAGGGTATTACTGTGAAGAATATTCTGGAAGGTCCTATCGCGGGTTTAACACTCTATCATCAAAAAGATTTAAAAAATTGAGTACGACTGAATCCTCCTCTTATTATGACGACCTCGAACACATGAGTGTTCGCGACCTTTTGTCAAATATTAACCGAGAAGACAAGACTGTACCACTTTCTGTTGAAAAAGTTATTCCGAAAATAGAGCTTCTTGTAAACGCTGCAGTCGAAAAGATGCAGGGGGGCGGCCGTTTGTTTTATATCGGGGCGGGCACGAGTGGCAGGCTCGGTGTCGTAGACGCTTCCGAAATTCCTCCCACCTATGGAATGCCACATGGCAAAGTGATCGGTCTGATCGCAGGAGGCGACCAGGCAATCCGTAAAGCTGTTGAGTACGCGGAAGACGACTTCGACCAGGGATGGAAGGATCTGGAAGAACACTCGATAAATCAACAGGATGTGCTGGTAGGCATAGCGGCGTCGGGAAGAACGCCATATGTTATCGGTGCGCTGCGAACCGCACGTACCAATGGCATCGTGACTGGTTGTGTCGTATGCAATGAAAACAGCGAGGTGGCGAGGCACTCTGACTTTCCGGTCGAGGTGGTTGTGGGCCCAGAATTTGTGACGGGCAGTACCCGGATGAAATCAGGCACTGCACAAAAACTTGTTCTCAATATGATCTCGACCACGATCATGATCAAACTTGGCCGCGTGAAGGGAAATAAAATGGTCGATATGCAGCTCACCAACGTTAAGCTTGTGGACCGGGGAGTAAAAATGATCATGAACGAGATTGGCATTTCTTATGAGGAAGCCAAACAATTGCTTAGTCAGCACGGTTCTGTAAGGAAAGCCGTGGAGAGCAAGAGATCAAATGCATGACATTGAACCGTATTACAACTGGTTAAAATACTACGATTCTTCCCTTGACAAACAATCACCGTTTTATGGGAAAGAATATAATCATGATGTATATTCCGAGACCATCTATGGATATTACATAGACCCCGCCTGGGATTCGTTTGGCTCTGAAACACTATACATAAAGATCCTTTATACAGACTACACTTTGGGATTTACCGTACTTGAATTTATCGGCGAATGGAACGATACTATCAATAATGATATCATGACGCTGAAACGAAATGTCATCGAAGTTTTGATAGAGAATGGTATCAACAAATTCATTCTGATCGGCGAGAACATTATGAACTTCCACGGGTCAGACGATTGCTACTACGAGGAATGGTTTGAGGAGGTTGAAGACGGCTGGATTGCAGCCGTTTCATTTCCTGAGTTTATTCAGGAAGAGTTCAGGAAATTTCAACTCGACCGCTATATTAATATGGGAGGCACGTTGCAGGTAGAGAGATGGCGTACATTGCAGCCGTTGAATTTCTACGACTTGATTAATGGCTTGGTTCAAAGAAGACTCAACTGAACGTCATTGACCAGCGCGTCGGCTGGCACCAGATAATCCCGTTTTGACTTGATGTCCTTGCATAAGAATCGCGTTCTGCGAAGCTTACCTTTTTTGAAATACTTGCCCTGCAACTGAAAGATACTGCCCTCAGGCAAGTCTGATAAAACCGCTGCGTGTGATTTCGTGGCATCGAACCGCCTGAAAGCCTCTGTAAGTTTCGAGTCCGCAAAAGAACTGGCTTTGGGATTCACCATGTGTCGTCTGAGTTCATGCAGGATTTCGTCCGGGTAAATATGTTCCCAAAGCAAAGGCACCAGCAAGTCGGTGAATGTCTGTTTCCATTCGTCACCATGAGGTTCCACGCGATCCGCATATCGTTTATATACATGCAGGTGGGCAACCTCATGGATATACGTAGTGAGAAACAGATAAGGATTCAGATCATCGTTCAGCGTAATCCGCGGATGGCTTTTGCTTCTTCTACTTGTAAAATCGCCAACCTTTGTTTGGCGTGATCTTGAAAGCTTTAATTCGAAGGGACAAGCCAACCACAGGTTGAGGCAGTATTCAACCGAAGTAGCGGGGACGTGTGTCTCTAATATTTCCAGTATTTTATCTTCCTTCATATATGAAAAAAGGCTTTAGAAAACTAAAGCCTTTTAA
>CAMLER010000355.1 GCA_946478915.1 uncultured Chryseolinea sp. | reverse complement strand
GAACTATTTAACAGAAGGTCCTTCAGATATTGAAGGACTTTTTAGTTTGATGAACTGTTGCCCGCCGAAGCGCCTCGCGCAGGTGGGGTTTTCTACCCTTAATTTTTCGGCGTCATTAATATTTATTCACATGCCTTGGGCTACGTGAGATGGCTCAGAATCTTGGTAAGACATTGAATCGACATAGCAGAAAGCTGAATCATAATGCAGAAAGGCGTCGGATCAACCAATCTGATTACAACACGACTGTCTAAAAATGTTCCGAAATGAAGTTTTTTTTGAAATCACTTCATTGCCCTCACATGCCTACCGCCAGGAACCATTTTGAGGACGAGAGAGATGGTTGAGGTAGCAATCTCGTCGTCAAGATTCAAGTCAGATTTTTTGCCATTAACCCTGACACGACCATCACCGGGTTCTACAACCTGCGCATAGCGCACACCAAGAATAATACGACCTCGATCTTTTGTATAGAACTTGTAATCGAATTCGCCTCCGTAAGTAAATATGAAAGCCCTTTTCCTCATGTTCGTGTTTACCATTTCGGTTAAGAGGTCGGGGATGGTATTAACACTGAGGTCTTTTTGTTCAGCTCTTAAGTTAAGGTCCTGGAAACCAATGGACACTTGCGGAAAGAGGTCAATGTGCTTGTTTTTAATGAGATCATATCCAATTGCTGCCTCAAATGCACGCCTACGGATTCTTAGTTCATAGTCCTCATTTGACGAAAGATTCCTGAAGCCAGGTGCAAAAATATAGGACATCATGAACCGGTTCTTATACAGATCGAGCGAAATCACAAAGTTGCTCATGTCCTCCTTAATGTTATTAAATCCAAGCGGACTCAGTTCACGCCGAAGATTGTCCAGCGAGGCAAAGGCGTGTTGGTAGCCTAAGGCGAGCGTTGCAAACTTATTTTCATCTGTTGTATGAACATAATGCTCCAGCGCTTTTAATGAATCGTAACCTGACCTGATCCTGGCATTTTCTACGCTTTGCCGGAGCTCTTCTTTATCAATAGTTTCAGGATCTACTTTACTAAAGTCGTAAGCTTTTTGAAGGTGGTGATGATGTTGCGCATTGCAGGCTAGAACGATGGCGCAAATAATAAATGTAAATACGTATTTCATATACCATAAATGATGTTATGAAATTGCCGAAGCAAAAGCTGCACCAAATGGCCATTGGAAAAGATGATCGCTTTTTCCTGGCAATTTGTATCGCCGGGCAAATCATTCTTGAACCGCTGAGATGAATGATGCTGTCACGAAGCCCCATTTGTGGGGATAGAATTCCATAATCTCAAGCAACGCGTCGGATTATAATCTTGATAACTGTGGGGAGGCCTTGGAATATTAATCATTGTCCTAACTGAACGGAAGCAATACTTAATATACCTGAAACAGTCGATACCGCGTCAATTTGAAAACGTCTACATTCGTTTTTCTATTTCTTCGGGAAACAATCATTAACATTAATTCCAACGTTATGGGGCTATGGTCAAAAATTAAAAGCGCTGTCAAAAAAGTTGTTCGCGCTGTGAAATCCGTTGTGAGGGTCGTTGTAAAGATCGTCGTTACGATCATAAACAGATTGACACTGGGGCTGATTGATTTGCTTTTTGGATTTATCGCGTGGCCACCAAAGCGTTTACGGTTGCATGTCTTCATCTTGTGGAATGAACAACCTCCTGGTGGCGGCGATCCCCTTCCATCGATCACACAGCTTGCTGAAGCGGCGATCGAAAGAACCAGGCGGCTATACAAAGACAAGTTCAATGTAAATGTGAAGCCGTACAGCAAATCATTCATTCAAATTCTCACGCAACCACCGGCCCCGGACTCTGTGCTTGACTACGAATGCGGTTTCTTGCAGGAGTTTGGTGAAGTAGGTGAATATTTTGCTGACCATCTCGCGGGTTGGAATGGAATTCCTATTTCCATGACGTTTCCGATTACGGTGTTTGTGGTCCGAAGCATGAAAGAACTGGGATGCTCTTTGTCTGTGCTCGGTGACTACGTTGTAATAGCGCGTGAAGGGCTGATGGACAATGTTGCACTGGCTCATGAGATTGGACACACATGTGGATTATGGCACTCAGGAACATCTGATAACCTGATGTTTTCAACTTCGCCGGCAGGTGAAAATGTAAAATGGTTTCAGAAAAATATCCTTCGATCGTCGCGACATGTGCAATATTGGTGATGTCATTTGAGAAAAAGAAGAGAATTGTATTTAAGAAGTCTCTAAGTATTGTGTGCAGCTATGCATTATTTATTAGAAATTTTCTTCACCCGCAGCAACTCTCCACGTCGCGACAATGATTAAAATCATTTTTTGGACTGATCTAATGGTTGGCGTGTTGATTCAAATTTCAACAGCTTGCTGTCTAAAATAGGCCATTGCTAACGAATTACGGCCACCAGCAACGATGAGATTAAAGAGGGAGATCAAATGATGAATTATCTTATCATCTACATGAGTCGTCATGGCACCACGGCAAAAGTGGCTACTGAGTTGAAAGATAAACTTGGTCATGAGAATACCGTTCTCGTTAATTTTGAAAAAGATCCTGTCCCACCATTAGATGAATTTCAAACCGTCATCATTGGGGGTTCAGTTCATGCGGGAACCATCCAGCAGGAGCTGACGACTTTTTGTGTAAGAAACAAGAATCAATTATTAAAGAAAAGGCTGGGACTTTTCATGTGCTATATGAATAATGATTTGCGTGAAATGGAGTTTGATGACTCCTTCCCAATTGATCTTAGGAAACATGCAATCGCAAAAGGACTTGTTGGTGGAGAATTTCTCTTCGAAAAAATGACTGAAGCGGAGCGGACAGCAGTAAGGAATGTCAAGGGAATAGATGATTCTATTTACAGAATCGATAAACACGCTATCGAAAAATTTGCTGAGAATATCATGCATCACGAATGACGCTACATTATCCCATAAAATTCTTAGGCGTTTTACGTCACCCTGACTTACTCTAACGGACTGTATACGCAGTTTTTTGCGCGGATTTTTTTCGATATCTTTTGCAAAGATCCAGAAGAAACCATGTCAACCTTCAAACGTCGTACGTTTATTAAAAATTCTATCCTAACTGGTATCGGTGCCTCGGTCGCGAGGATTGACCCATTGATTGCTGATAGTCCACATAAATTTATTCCAGGGAAAGTCAATGCATCAAAAAGGATCATTGTTGGTGGAGCCGGGCTCGGGGGAATGTGCTGTGCTTATGAGCTGATGAAGAAAGGCCATGACGTAGTGGTTATGGAAGCCTCTGGACGGCATGGCGGCCATGTATTCACTGTACACGATGGGCTTTCCGATGGACTCTATGGCGATTTTGGGATGGAACATATTACAAAGCCCGGCTATGATCGGTACTGGGAATATATCAAAGAGTTTGATCTGACCGCCCTCCCTTATCCCAGACGTAAGAATGTGTTGCGAAGGATTGACGGAAAATTCTACTCGGAAGAAATGCTCCACGATCCAACTGTCTTGAGAGGATTTGGCTTCAATGATAAGGAAGTAAAATATTTGTCGGTTAATCCATGGTGGGATCTGGAATCATTGTATGTAAGACCGTATCTCGACAAATTTAAGGATGAGTATCAACCATTCGGTGTCGGATACGATGAATGGGATAAGTTCCCGATGGCTGATATTTACAAAAGAGATGGCGCTTCTAAAACAGCGTTGAGATTTATTGGAGGCAATAATGTCTCAGCGCTATTCAATCTGTGGCACGACGCGATATTAAAATTGCGTGGTGTTCCATTATCGCCGCCGGAAGTTTTCAGGTTAAAAGGTGGAAACCAAATGTTACCGAATGCGTTCGCAAAGCGCCTGGGCTCAAGAGTATGGTTAAACACTCCAATCGTTTCAATCCAACATGGTGACAGTGGTGTATCGGTAACGTATAAACAATACAACGAACAAAAGGTAATGGACGCGGACTTCTTCGTCAATTGTATTCCTTTACCTGCTTTCAGGAACATACCGGTAGAGCCAGCCTTTCCTGCGGATCGACAGTACATTATTGATAATGTAGTGTATGATTCCTATCAGCGTTTTGTTTTTCAGGCGAGCTCCAAGTTTTGGCTTGAAGACAAGCTCAGCATAAATATGGATTTGGATCATCCCGATCTCTGGTCTGTATGGCAGTGCGCGGATGAGGTAGACACGCACCGGGTAATCGTCCTGGGAACTGGGCCGGGAGGAATTTCACCTCAACGCGCGCTGGCAGCTTTTCGCGATGTGTATCCTGGCAATAAAAAAGATACCATTGAACTTGCTATCAGCAGGGACTGGACAAAAGAAACTTTTTCGCCTACGTGCGAAAGACTTCCTTTTCCCATTGGCGAGCTTAGTAAATTCTGGCCCCTGCTGATGAAACCGCATGGCCGAATCCATTTTGCAGGCGCTTATGCTGATAACCTGAATTGGGGGACGGAAGCCTGTACTCGATCTGCAAACCGAGTAGCCAACGAGATTGATAAATCCTGATTAGAATAGGTTGTGACGATGTGCATATATACTTCCGTTGCGATTACTTTATTGTTGAGTTTAGCATTTATACCGCAGGATCAAAATTACAAGCCAGAAGTGGCGGTCTCCGTTCAGGGTAACACTTTCAGGTGGAATTCAATCATTCCCTATAGTATATCAGTTTCAGATGTTGAAGACGGAAATACCGATTATAATGAAATTTCATCGAATGAAGTCGTGCTGGTGGCAAAGTATTTGCCGGAATCTGAAATCGTCACAGAAAATGTTTTTGACGAAGAGATGATCCGTCACCATGATGCCGTGTTAGCGTTGAGCAATACGCTTTGTTTTAGTTGCCATGCGGCTAAAGCAAAGGTGATAGGTCCATCCTTCGAACAGGTGGCGGCGCGCTACAAGAATGTTTATGGCGCCGTTGAGTTATTGACTAAAAAAATCATTGATGGTTCTACTGGTAACTGGGGTGATCTCAAGATGCCGCCACATCCGGACCTAAAAGCGGAGGATGTTGAAAAAATGGTGACATGGATACTGAGGAATAATTCTGATTCAGACTTCAATTATTTTGTTGGCACCCAAGGGTCGTTGAGGACGAAAGCGAAGCCGGCGAATGGACCAGAAGCAGGAGTCTACGTTCTAACGGCAAGCTATATGGATCACGGAGTTAAAAGTCGAGGCAACGGAGGTGATGTTGGCCGCAAGAGAGGGCAGCATACTCTGATATTAAGAAATACAGAATAATGTGAACTGGCAGGATTCGGTAATTCTTCAGTCAGACGGAGCCTGCGCTGTAAGCCATGGATTGTGCCGATAACAGGAGGCACCTATCGGAGCCTTGTGGTTCATGATGAGATTACATTGATGCGCTTCTAGGTGAATATTTGATGATTTTTGCGATCGGCATTATTTAGAGTGTCGCACTACATCAATAAGCCTCGCTTAGTTTCCTTAACAATTCATTTTTGCGGATTAGGTTCATGACTGTAAAAATCTGATTCAAGAACCTGTCCAGGCAGTTTCAGTTTGCAATAAACATTAGTAACTTATGCTCGAAGCTTATCAAATCAAGTTGTCCTGAATGATCCTTAAGTCATTTTCAATAAGCGCTATTTTAATATTGATAGTGCTCATGAGCGGTTGCCATCACGAGCAGAAAAGGGAGGGAGATCCTCATCCCAGATTGTCTGTTGAGTCTAAAGGATATATTTCTATTCCGATTGATTCGGTCTCACTAAACTACAGTACTTACCCTTATTACTTCCACAACGACACTGGTGATT
>CAMLER010000354.1 GCA_946478915.1 uncultured Chryseolinea sp. | reverse complement strand
TATTGATAAACGACTCATTTACCTGCTATGAAAACGAGTTTGAGAGAGGGAATTTGTTGGCGTGTGGATACCTTGCGTCAACGCCCGACAATTACCTTATGCGGTTGCTGATGGATGGAGTGAGCCGAATAAAGGTGAGGAAAGCAAGGACGACCTTAGAACCTTCCCCATTTGACGCAACACACAAGGCGTGGCAACTCACCGGCAGCGGTCTTTTAACTAGGACGGTTTTTGCCAATAAGTATACAGCGATTAGCATTTACCCCAGTTATTACTTCATACCTCGACATCACACAGGTCGAAGTTATGTCGGACCGGCAGCATCTTACGGAGATCAGCTTTGGGGAAGCACTGCAGGCACTCCATTTTATGGTTATGGAGCTGAAAAAATTAATGCAGCATTAGAAGCGCGTCGCATGAACGCAGATGGAGGTTAGCGAAACTGCAGAAGCACTACGCTCCCTCCCTGAAATGTGAGGGCGCAGTGTCGGAATATTATTTCACTGTCGGAATATTATTAACGTATCCTAACCAAGTACTATTATTTTAGCTATGCTTGGCTTTATCCCGCAAGTCCTTGCTATTTATTCGAACCTTCTTACCATCTTCGCTGAGGTAATAGTAGCCTTGCTTATCCATTTGGACATCCTCGCCATTGGGTCCTGCTTTGCTATCGAGTATGCCTTTGGAACTCCGATCCCGCATCTCAGGGACGACAAATTTTACTTGCGTGCTTTCTTCAGTCTCCACTGATGAGTTTTCAGAAGATTTAACACCTTCATTGAAAGGCTTATCAGTTTTTTTCTCTATTTCTTTGGTGTCAACTCTAGCGAGAGCGGTGTCTTGGGAAAGTACTTGGGACGAAGGAAAAAAAGACAGGATTGCAATGATGAACAGAAAGCCAGACAGTGTTTTCATATCGGTGGTTGTTGGTTGCGCGTTTCCTAAAAAACAAGAAAAACTCGTACCAATTTTTTTGCCGCGTTCAGATCATTAAAAACTGCCAATTTTGTGTCGCCACGCTATTGGTATTTAGCGCCCCAATTTGGGATGCTGACCATTATCTACAAATGGGATTTTACACCCCAAAATCATCCCATATTAACTTCGTTATCATTGAGCCTGCCCCCGTAACTTAGCTTGAGATAAGGGCGACTTTTTGTTACCTTCTCACTAAACTTTGCACCATGGCGGAAAAAAATTCCAGAAGAGAGTTCGTTAAAAATTTGGGCCTTTTATCGACAGCCAGTCTTGTTCTTCCCTCACTCCCATTTACTTCCTGCGCAGCTCAAAGCAAAACACTCTTGGGCGTGGCTTTGGTGGGTCTGGGAAACTACAGCACTACGGTATTATCACGAGCATTGTCAGAAACCGAACGTTGTTACCTTTCGTCAATTGTTACAGGGACACCCTCGAAGGCGGAAGAGTGGGCAAAAAAATATAATATTCCTTCAAAGAATATATACGATTATAATAATTTCAATGACATCGCTAATAATAATTCAATCGACATCGTCTACATCGTGTTGCCCAACAGCATGCATGCGGAATATTCGATCCGAGCGTTGGAAGCAGGAAAGCACGTGATATGCGAGAAACCAATGGCGCTCACTGCCGAGGAAGCCATGCGGATGATTGAAGCTGCCAGGAAAGCAAACCGAAAATTATCAATAGGCTATCGGATGCACTACGATAATTTCTTTAAGGAAGCGAAACGTCTTGGACAAAGCGAAGCATTCGGACCCATAAATTATATGGAGTGCGCGTTAGGTTATTCTTTTGCACCCGAGCCTGATTCGTGGAAAGTTAAAAAGTCAATGGGCGGAGGTTCCCTTTACAACCTTGGTGTATACCCAATCCAAAGTGCGCGGCACACCAAAGGAAAGGAACCTGTTTTTGTTACGGCGCAAGCGACGACAAAGAGAAAGGATCTGTTTAAAGAAATAGATGAAACATTTACGTGGCAGTTGGAATGGGCAGATGGAACGCTTTGCAACTCATATGCGGGACCTGTTGCCCAAATTGACAGGCTGTATGCAGGTTGCACCAATGGATTTATTGAATTAAATCCTTGCACGCCTTATACAGGCCAGGCCGGCAGAACCTCGAATGGGGAGTTAAAGTTTGAGCACGTCTTTCAGCAAAAACTGCAAATTGACGACTTTGCCCGCTGTGTTACGGAAAATAAAGAATCGATTGTAAAAGGCGAAGATGGTTGGCGTGATATGCTGATCATCGATGCTATACACCGGTCACTCAAGTCTGGTAAAAAGGAAAAAATAGCAAGCTGATTCCTTAGCCAACAATATTTTGATAATGGTATTTTGACAGTTAGTACTGTATTACGCATTCTATAGGAAACCTTATTTCCAACAGCATAACGTTAGCCTTTATTTTTTGATCGCCAGAATTCTTAAAACATCGCTGTGTTGAGGTAACCGCAGAAAACAAAGTTTTTTCTCCGGAATGTAATAAAAACTAAACTTCGCACAACAGCCACATTTATCATAAATGAAATTCTTGAAATTTGCATAAAACATGGCTTCTTAAGGTATTGGCAGGCCTTTTTTGATGTCTGTTAGATGTCGTCATAAACCGGAGAGCAATACTTACATGTGTATATTAGAACCTCACACGAAGTTTCTGATCGTTTAGCAACCCGCTAATATTGCTTCATATTAAACCAGTAGACCCCTTAGGGATGGGGCACATGTTTAATACTATTTTTTGTCAAACCAAAACAATGAAACTATGAAAAAATTATTATCCCTTGTTGCATGCGTGACGCTGATATCTTACGGCGCGATGGCGCAAGGTGTTAGTGGTGGTTTAAAATTGGGATTAAACCTTGCCAATCAAACTATCTCAAGCACGGAGATTGACGGCTTCACAGTAAGCCCAAGCTTCAGGCCAAGCCTTCACGCAGGTGGTTATTTAACCGCGATGCTTTCTGAAAAGTTTGGTGTTCAACCTGAAATTCTCTTCTCAGGTCAGGGTTACAAGCAAAACGGAGGTACGCTGGCACTGAATTACATCACTGTCCCAGTACTGGTTCGTTATAATTTCACCGAATTGTTCAGCGTCCACGCCGGACCTCAAATTGGTGTATTAATGTCAGCCAAGGCTAAGGCAGATGGTGGAGATGACGAAGATATGAAAGACATGATGAAGTCGACAGACATCGGTGTCGCAATTGGTGTCGGTATTGATTTGCCAATGGGCCTTAATTTCGGTGCGCGCTTCGTAAAAGGTTTCTCGAATGTTCTTGACGTAGAAGATGCTGAGATGAAGTGGAAAAATTATAACCTTCAGTTTTCTGTAGGATATAAGTTATTTGGAAAGTAATCCAAAATGATTTTCGGATGAAAAAGAGGCCGCCACACGCAGCCTCTTTTTTTTTCATAAAAAAGATGGCCACAAAGAATCTAAGACACCAAAAATTTTACTTGCCAAAGAGGAAGGTTGATTAGTTCTACTCTGTCTGGTTAGAAAAAAGGAATAGGGAATAAGGATGTCGTCGCAAAGTGCGCGTCTTATTCCCTATCCCCCCTTCAAAAATCGCAAACATGACAAAGTAGGATTAGTATTTATATAAAAACAGAAAAGTATTCAGAAATGAATACTAGCCAACACTAAAATTCTTTATGATTTGTGTCTTCGTGGCTCCGTGGCACAGAAATATTTCACTCTCCCTTGAATGATGATTGAAAGAGCGGTCGTATTGCAAACCAGATAATTGGCGGAAGCCCTGCGCTCAGAACGATCGCAAGCAAGGGATCTTCGACGCCAGTATATCCAACGTAGGCATATATAAAGCCGAATGGCATAGTACCGCACAAAAGGGCGGCATGAAAATAACCCGCCGGCATCCGTGTCAACCCCGCCATGCATGAAATCACCTCCGGAAAAACCGGTAGCCACCGGGATATCGCAACAATCCACCCTCCTACCTTGCCTGACATTCTTTTGCCGCGTTGGTAATCCTTTCGACCCAACAACGCGATCGCCGTCTTCTCGCCCATGGTTCTGCACAGCCAATATCCTAGCGAACCAGCCATAAACGAACCCGCTACACTGATCAACCCTCCGGCTATTGGTCCATAGATATATCCCAGGGCGGCAATGATAATGGTCGCAGGTAGTGGAAGCAGCAGATCAGCCATTAATAAAACCACGGCTACTGCCCAGGCCCAACTTCCATATTGTGCAAGCCAGTTCACCGTACCAGTCTGTGAAAATATTTCCGTAAAACGATCTCCCCATATAAAAAATGTTAATAACACGATGGCTGCTAATCCGATAAAGAGAAATAATAGTCGCATGAGCAACAATATAGCGTATTGGTTATGGATTAAAAATCCCAGAGATCAGCATTTTTGAAGCGGATATGTTTGATTTTTTTAGTTAACATGCGATTACTTATTACTTTATGAGCAAACCCACACCAAAGTCTATTGATCCTGCAGAAGTGCGCAATTTGGCTGCTGCGCTGATTAAGAAAGTTCGATTTCCTCAACTTGCCACCGTTGAAGGCGATCAACCACGCGTGCGTCCGGTATCCCCCGTCCGGACTGATGGATTTATCGTATATGTTGCCAACCTTAAGAGTTATGGGAAGACTGCCGAGATTCAAGAAAATCCAAAGGTTGAATTAAGTTATATTGACGATGATCATAACCAGGTTCGTATCACAGGGACAGCTGAGATAGTTGCCGATCGAAAAATTTTGGAAGAGATCTGGAGTTCGAATAATTTGTTGAAGCATTATCTTGGCTCAATCGACAACCCGGAGTTGATTATGTATCGCATCGTGCCGTCGAGAGTTAGGTATATGGTTGAGTGGGCGCTGCAGTATTATGAGGTACCTCTGGCGGCCCGGTAGAACTTTATATTAGTCGCGGACCGTGAATTTTTAATTTTATGGGATTAACACTATAGTTCTAATCAAATGAATCTCCTGCAGCTGGACTGCCTTCCAAAAATCGCTGAGTAATTTTAATTATCAAACAAAATTTACCTTTGCATAGGTTCACCAGGTTTTTTTTAGACAAGTAGTTTGCAATGGCGACGTCCTTTGGTACCTTTGTATCCTAAAGTGTTATGCAAGGTCTTCGCGTGAATTCTAAGATCTAAACACAGACGCTTACGCGTCATTAACGTTAAGTACAATTTTAAATGTCACCGATTATGCCTCTTGAAACCGACGATCTGACCAAAATAGAGAACATCATTGTGAAGCATCTTTCCCCGATTAGAGAAGACGTTGCTTCAATTAAGGCTGATGTAAAATTACTTGCGAGCTTAAATCAACTTGATGAAATCCGCAAGGATGCCAGGCTTCGAAAGCTCTATGAAGAGCAGAGGGAAGGCTAATCCACGAATGCAAGCACGGCATCACGAAAGAGACACAAAGCCTCTAGCCTTTGTGTTCTCCACCAACAAACCTGCTGCACTCGAATAACCGTTTTTTCATCAGGAAATAGAATCATAATAGTTGTCGGCGCTCCTATGTTGTGGAAGATTGCATACGGTGAACCCACGTGCCTGCGCTTGTTGGTGAAGAACACCAACAAGGGCGTCGTTTGTAGTCCACCACGAAAGAAATTGAATGTTGTAAGAACTGCCCGTTACCAGTTAGGAACGTATCGCGATCTCAGCCTTTGTTGGTGTTCTTCACCAACAAACCTGCTGCACTCGAATAATTGTTTCTTCATAAGAAAATGAATCGTAATAGTTGTCGGCGCTCCTCTGATGTGTAAGATTGCATACGGTGAACCCACGTGCCTGCGCTTGTTGGTGAAGAACACCAACA
>CAMLER010000353.1 GCA_946478915.1 uncultured Chryseolinea sp. | reverse complement strand
CATTTCGCAGTTTGATCATGCGAGCGTATCCCGAATAACTTGCTGATTCCGGAGAAAGGCGTTTCAAAGTTGAGTAGTCCCAAGCAATACGTATCCCGTTGATAGGTTCCCTTGACGTATTTTCAAAGTCATTGCACCTCTTTGGCGAATGAACTATGTCTGTGGAAAGAAATAAGAATACAATTGGGAGAAATACCTTCACCTCTTGAAAATCAATTTACAGTGTTGGAAATATAGGAAGCACTTGATCAGTGCTTCCCCTAAATGTATTTTAATACGGCGTGTTCTGCGTGAGATTTTGATTGTTGTCGACTTCGATCTGCGGAATTGGCAAGCGGTGATGACGATCCAATACAAAATTATTGAAATCAATGTCGCGACTCTTCAACTCATCTAGTCCCGCTTGGGTTGTCAGCATATCCCAACGTTTGAGATCCATCCAGCGCACAGCTTCGAAACACAATTCAAGAGAGCGCTCAATTTGTAGTCGCTTTTTGAACAGTACTGGATCATTCCCGATTTCCGGATGCGCTACCTCCAGCTTTTCCAGATTTGTACTGGGCCGTTCACGCACCATATTGACATACTTATAAGCCTCTGCGGTTTGTCCCTCCTCATTCAAACATTCGGCATAAAGCAAGAGTACGTCAGCATAACGTATAAACCGAAAGTTATTGGGTGCATGATAGTCTTCGCGGTCGCGAAAGTAATAGGTTGAATACTTTTTAATAAACGTTTCATTTCCCCAATCCTGGTTATTCCATTTTCTTCCATACACTAAAGTATCATTTGCAGCTGCCTGAGGAAAATCGAGATAAGCCTGCTTGTAGAAAATATTGTTGAGCAAGCGCGGATCGTTCAAACCGTCCTTGGTCTTTTCTTTTTTGTATTCCTCAATGAGCCATGCGCGAGCTTTACCATCCTGCCAGCCAATACCACCTGGTGCAAAAAATTGCGTGCGCTGGAAACCCATCGATGCATTTAAATTATCGCCATCATTCCCCTTGTTCACATCGCTGAATTGAATTTCGAAAACTGACTCTTTATTGTTTTCATTCAGGTGGGTGAAGTTATCGCGATAGTCATCCACAAGTCCATAGTAGCCGCTACCTTCTCCTGTAACCAACCATTCCAGCTCTGTTTTTGCCTCACTATATTTTTTTTGCTGCATAAGCGCCCTGGCGAGCAATGCTTTCGCAGCACCTTTCGTGGCACGGCCTACATTTGCATCATCCCACTGATCAGGTAATTTGTCTTTTGCCCAGTTCAAATCTTCTTCAACCTGTGCCCAAATCTCGGCTTCCGTTTTTTGCTCAGGCTCATCCTGAGGTTCAGAAGGTTCAAGTATGATCGGCGCGTTTTCCCAGAGCAATGCAATTTGGAAATAATATAATGCACGGATGAACCTGGCTTGCGCGAGTATCCGGTCTCGGCTTGCTTCATCATTGAACGGAATTTCAGGAACATAGGCAAGCACCTGGTTGGTTCGAAATATCGCTTTATAAAAATCTCTCCAATGCCAGTTGTTACCATCCCAAAAATTATAGTTGTTGTAGCGGAACCGGGTCCAGTCCGCTAACTCACCCCATGGACTTGTGCTGTGGCCTTCGTCGGAAGCGAGATCGTAACGGAAGTAAATCCACCGTGTCCACGTCGAAGGTTTATAAAACATGTTGTATGCGGCGTTGATGCCCATTTCAGCATCCTTTTCTGTCTTCCATGCCTGTTCGACAGTAGGTGTGTTCGGATTTTCAATGTCTAATAAATCCTCGCTGCAGCTGAAGGTGATCGAAACGAACGCCGTGATAAGTAGATATATTTTTAAGCTTTTCATAGCTGAATTCAATTAGGATCAAAAATTAAATTGGAGACCAACCAGAAACGTTTTCGCATTCGGATAGCGAACTTCGTCATGCCCCCGCCTCCAGATATCGGGAGCAGTAAAGTCAGGATCAAGACCATCATACTTAGTGAAGGTCAACAGATTTTGCGCTGTTAGATATATTCGCGCGTTGCTAAGGCGTGCTCGATCGGCAAATTCCTTTGGAATGTTATAACCAAGCGTCACATTTCTGAGGCGGAAATACGAACCGCTCTCCAACCATCGGTCTGTATCTCCCCGAGAGTTCCGATCGTCGCCATACAAAATTCGTGGAAAGTCGCTGTTTGGATTTTCCTGATATGGCTCGCTCCCCTTCTTGAAGGCAAAGTAATTGGAGTTGTCGTCGAAGCGTTCTACAGTTGAGCGGGATCCATTGTAGACATCCTGTCCAAATGATCCATACCAAATGGTAGAAAGGTCGAAATTCTTATACTCCAGGTTGACTACCAAACCCAGATCGAACTTGGGCCATGGGTTACCAACGATCTGCCTATCAGCATCATTGATTTCGCCATTGTCGTCCAGATCAACATAACGGATATCACCTGGTTTCGCATTCGGCTGAATGATCTTGCCTAGTGAATTTGTATGATTTAAGACCTCTTCTTCACTTCTGAAGATACCGTCTGTTTTCCTCAGGAAAAACATTCCGATCGGCTCTCCGATTTGTGTCTTAGTAATACCCGTCAAAACCTCTTCGTTGCCATATCCCAATTCAAGGACTTCATTTCTTACCGTTGAAAGGTTAGCGGTCACGCTGTAACGAAGACCGCCAGGTCGCTGATCCTTCCACGTGGTGGATACCTCGAAACCTTTGTTGCGTATACTGGCTGCGTTGACAAAGGGATTACCACCATCATTTCCTGTTGATAGCAAAATCGGCATCTCAGTTAACACGTCCTCGGTTGTCGCGACGAAGTACTCAAATGTGAATGCCAGGCGGTTGTTCAGAAAACTCATATCCGTTCCCACATTTACCACCTCCTTTGTTTCCCAGCGGAGGTCACTGTTGGCTAGTTTTACCTGGGCTGCTCCGTTAACAATGTGCTGATCGCGCCCAAGCGTTGCAACTATGGTTGAATTTAACAACGACTGATAATCCCAATTTCCAAGATTGTATATAGCAGAGCCGTAGAAGCTTCCTCCATATCCGATCCATCGCCCGATATTCGAATTTCCAAGCGTCCCATAGTTTGCACGGATTTTCAGATCATCAATAAAATCGGCTCCGAAGAAATTTTCACGGCTGATACGCCATGCCGCGCTGATTGAAGGAAAATTACCCCAACGATTATTTTTTGCGAATCGAGAAGATCCATCCCTGCGAATTGTTCCCGTTAAATAATACTTCTCGTCATAGGAGTAATTAAATCTACCTAGATAGGAAATCAAGACATCTTCATTTTCAAATCCGCCGGATTCGGGGTTAGTTGTTCCTGCATCCAAAACGTTATAATATCTTCCCCCAATTTCAATCAGGTTGCGCTTCGTTCCCCATATCTGCTCGTACTTCTGCCTTTGGAAAGTAGTTCCGACAAATGCGTCGACATGGTGCTTATCGAAGTTCTTATTAAAGTGAATGGTATTTTCAACCAGTGAAGAGACATACTGTCCTCTGTTTTCATTTACTGCAGACGGATCAAACGGCTGATTTAATGTCCAGTTTCCAACTCTGCGAATATACTTATATCGTTCGTTGCTGGCCTCCAGTCCCACATTAAGGCGGTATTTCAGGGCATCTTTGAAGAAGCTGACTTCAGCGTATGCATTTCCACGTAACCGAAGATTTTCATTCGTGGTCTCTTCTAGTGACTCCCTCGCGATCGGGTTAACGCCGAATGTCCGCGCTGATCCTTCATTGCCATATCCGAACCCACCTGGGTTTGCGGGATCGTATACCGGTATCGTTGGCAGCATTCTGAGCATGTCCCAGTATGGATTTGTGATGAGATCCTCCGAGAATCCACGGGAGATCGACAAGTTTTCGCCTATCTTAAGTGCTCCACGTTTTCCTTCTGTATTGACGCGGAAACTATACCTGTCGAATGAGGAACCAAAACTTGTTCCGTCATTGCCAAAGTAATTACCGGAAACAAGATAAGTCCCAAATTCATTACCACCGGAAAATGTAAGGTTGTAGTCATGTGTTTGCGCAGTGCGGAACGTTTCACTTTGCCAATCGGTGTCTATGCCATCGGGGAATTGTTGATAGCCCTGATCAATAACCCACGGAAACTGTTCCACCTCGATCGCTTCGCGATACGCCATTGTATTATACTTCTTAAAGTCCTCGGCGTTCATAAAATCATATTCGGGCAAAGTCTGTGCTCCATAGCGCCCTGAGAATTCGATCTTGAGCGGTCCTGCCTTACCTTTCTTGGTAGTGATAATGATCACACCATTGGCTGCACGCGATCCATATATTGCTGCAGCTGAAGCATCTTTTAATATTTGAATGGATTCGATATCACCGGCATTGAAGTCGCGCGTTGCAATAGTCGGCACACCATCAATTACATATAGGGGCTGATTATTTGAAAAGTTACCAAGTCCACGGATCTCAATGGTGGACTCGCTACCGGCGCGACCGCTATTGCGAACGTTAACACCAGCTGCTAACCCTTGCATAGCCTCAGCTACCGTTGTTGCCTGAACTTTAGAAAGATCTTTGTTGTCAATAACGGAAACGGCTCCGGTCAGATCTTTCTTTTCCTGTTCACCATAACCGATCACTACGATCTCCTGCATGGTGGTAACATCAAGCAAGAGTGTGACGGCAATGGAAGTTTGTGTTCCCACTCTCACCTCCTGGCTTCTGTAACCAATGAACGAAAAGATAAGAACGCTATTCTCATCTGTGACGTTTAGGGAAAAGTTGCCATCCGCATCGGTAGATGTACCGTTACTGGTGCCTTTTTCTATAACGTTTACGCCAGGCAATGGTGTTCCTCCATCATCCTTAACAGTTCCGGAAATTGGTATGGCTGGCAACACGGGCTTGGCTTTTTTCGTCACCCTACTTGTAACGGAGATCGTATTATTGATGCGCTTGAATTCCAAAGAGGCCTCTCTTGAAAGATCCTCAAGCACATCCCTGAGAGAAGCATTTTGGTAGTGAAGATCAAAGGCCTTTTTTGAGTCCAGGTCGGCCGAATAAGCGAATACAAATTTTGTTTTGGACTCCAGTTCTTTGAAAACGGTTTGCAACGGCGCGTCCTCGAGAGAAATTGAAACTTTAACCTTGTCGAGGTTTTGGCTATTGGTGGTCGCAGCAAACCCCAGGTTCATACAAACTAATTGTATAAAAAATAGGCGCAGCGTATACCTCGAAACAACCATAAGTAGTTTCAGTAAAACTATTTTCATAAGTTTATAAGTGGTTTGATTTTCAAAATTTCAGACTATAGTCCGGAGCCCATCGGTCAAAATGCAAGCTCCGGACTATCCTTTTGATGTCACTAACCCGGAGGCGGCCTTTCCCGCATAATGTTTTCAGTTATCATATCTTATTCTTCTGGACAGCCCTTACCGGATACAGTTACTTGCTGCCCGTTGATTGTAAAATCCATTTTCAGAATGAACCGGAAGCTGTTCAACACATTTTCCAACGACTCATTCTGATATTTAGAAGTAATAATGCAGTTCAATAATTGCTGGTCTTCGACAATGATTTCTACGTCGTACCAGTTTTCAATGATTGCAAAAGCCTCCTTAACGGAAGTGTTGTCGAAGTCTAGTGTATTGTCTTTCCATCCTGTAAATTTTGTAACGTCAACTTCACGCGTATCAATCTGCTTCAATTCGCGGGCGATTGTCGCTTGTAGGTTAGGTGTAAGGGTGGTGGAAGCCCCGTTCGGTAAAGAAACATTTACCTTGCCTTCTACTAATGTGACCGCTGTGGATTCTGTTCCAGCAAGCACATTAAAAGAAGTACCC
>CAMLER010000352.1 GCA_946478915.1 uncultured Chryseolinea sp. | reverse complement strand
ACAGGTTGCAATGTTACAGTACGTATCTGCTGAAAAGCCCAAGACGGCCTTGCGCCGCGGTGGTTTGGTGTCACTGATTGTGCCTATCAATTTGTCGAAACGCACCGTTGAAAAAGAACCGCCGTCTGATTCAAAATGACCTTGATACGATATCAATCTGGATTATACGATTTAACAATTACTAAAAAAACTGATGGAAGTTGTGGGCGTTTTTGCTTTGATAGGCCTGGGGGTTATTCTTTCGTTAATCGGAGGAGGGGGATCACTGTTGTCTGTTCCTATTTTGGTTTACCTGTTTTCAATTGACATTGTAACTGCAACAACATATTCACTATTTATTGTTGGAGCGTCGAGTCTTTTTGGTGCTATTCAAAAGTTCAGGAAAGATGGAGCGGACTTAACTGTTGCTGTTATTTTTGGTTGCAGTTCAGCAGCTGCGATTTTTATAACCAGAAGATGGGTTGTGCCGGCGATACCCGATGAACTGATCATGGCCGGAGAATTCGCCATGACAAAGCGTGCTTTGATATTATTCGTTTTTTCTTTGATTGTTATGGCGACGTCATTGATGCTTCTACTGAAGAAAGATTCGCTGTCGCCAAACTGTGGAAGGCGTAAGTTGAAGTTTCTTCTTCCGATAGGTTTTCCAACCGGGCTAATTGCAGGAATGGTTGGAATAGGTGGTGGTGTCATCATACTTCCCGCGCTGGTCACGCTCGCCCGTCTTCCATTCCGAATTGCCGTCGGCACCGCGTTGCTTGTTATCAGTTTTAATTCATTATTTGGTTTCCTGACAGATGTTTCTACAAACAATGTCGATTGGCTTTTTCTTTTGTTGATCACACTTTTTGCATCGATCGGCATGTTCGTTGGAAATTTTTACAATGAGAAAATTCCTGCAAGGCTCGTTCGGTTACTTTTTGGCTGGTTCCTGCTTGCTGTCGCCGTATTTATAATTCTAAATGAAGTAGTGCTGTGACGTAGTCCGTTATCCGTTATCCGTTATCCGAGGGTGTGTGCTCATTCAAAGATCGCAGAGACTTAGATCGATCGAACCGGCCCGATAACTATCAGACACCGATTACCTGATTACCTGATTACCACCTGATTACCGATGACCCGATTACCACCCGATCACCGATCCCCATTCCGTGTCGCAAAATCCTCATAGAACGCACCTATCCTTGCAGCAGACGGACTCCCGTTGATAATAAGAACCTGGTGCTTGAAAGTAACGGAATCGCCCTTCTTCAGTACGAAATTAAATTGTTCTTTACCTTCTGTATAAAGGTTGCTACCAAGTGAGTTAACGCCGTACAACCCGTAATCGCGTGCCATCCAATGAGGGGGATGATTCACGTTATTAGGATGATCAAAAATGATTACTGAAATACTATCGTTGTCGACAACGCCGGAAAGCTGCATCCACTTTGCACGTTTGCCCCAGACTGTTGGATATCCTTCAAGTCCCTCGCTGTTACGATAATGTCCAGTGACATATTTAATGTCAACGGTTGCGCTATCTGATGGCAAAAGGTCGCTACCGATAAGTTTGGTTGGCTCGTCCGATGGTATCTCGAGCTCACGCCTTACGCGCATCGCAAACATTCCTTCTTTTGAATCCTTGAAAAATATATCGACTTCTGGTGCGGTGAGTGTAGTAGTATGGGTGATCGTTCGGCCTTTGTCGATACCTTCAAAAACATATTGTGTATGTTCTCTCAGAAACAATTCGTCAGTATCGCTGCGCCATTCTTTTTTGACTTCAAGAGTACCTGTCTTCCCAGATTCTATTTTAAGGAACTCAACATGGTTAATTCGTCCATATCGCCCCTTTGATTGTTTTCTCTCCACTGAACTATTCCAAAAGTCCACACCATTCACATCGCCATGATTGAACCACAATCCATAATGATGGGGATGATCAAAGCGTTCTCCCGGATTAGGGTCGAATGGATATCCGCGCGTTATTCTTTCTTCACTCGCCGTATACAACGGAAATAAAACGGGCTTCCTCAAAATGCTGTCCGCATACAGGTAGGAAGTAAAGAATTTATCGTCGATGAATACGTCAAGCCGACGGAGCGAATCATTCGTAACAAGTGATACATAATCTGATGTTCTCGTATTTTCTTCGCTTGATGGTTGACAGGAAGTGAGTGCTAACATCCAGCTTATCGCAAGAAGCACGTTTCGAACAGGTGTATTCATCATAAATGTGACACTTATCTAACTGATGAAAATTTAATTTCTGAAGGCGTCGAAAGTAGGGTAGACCTGGCGTTATCCTTTCCGCGTTTAGCTTTAAGTCCTGACTCATTTCCACTTGAAGGCAAAGTATGAACATGACTTGTCAGAAGCATTACGAACGCCGTGCAATAGTTGAGATTCCATTAGAAAAAGGTCACCGTCAGAACCTTGGTAAACCTTTCCATCTATTGTCAATTCAGTTTCTCCGGAAATAACGAGAATGATTTCGGTTTCGTCATGCGAATGTGGCTCGTGACTTGGTCCTTTGGTATTTAATTGCGTCACATGCATTTCAAACCTGTCACACATTGCTGTTGGGCGATCAAAATAGGCGCGTCCACCACCGCGTGCACTTGGCCGGAACGGAAGAGAGTCAGTATTCAGAAGTAATGTTCCTCCTGAGGATATTCCTCTTTCGAGATTCATTTTCTTTTTCGATCGATATCGCATGACATAATACGTGAGATTAGTATTGCCAACATTTTTCACGGAATGCATCTGCCGTGGCATCAATAGAATTACTCCGCCGGCGCCCAGCGTAGCCTTTCGATCTTCAACGCTGACTTCCATTTTACCCTCTTTGACAATAATGCATTCTTCGATATCATCATTAGCATGGGCTTTGCTAGACTTTGCTCCCGGAAATTGGGTAGTAGCATGAATTTCTAAATAACTAAGATGAGTAGAACTACCTTCAAAAATTTTTCGCGATTGGCGGTCGGTACTCACCTCAACGGGATGGTCTTTCCATTTAAAAACACCGGATTCAACAGGTTTCAACTGCGTCATAAAAATGGATGTTGTGTGAAGCAAAAGGATAGTTACCGCAATGTGCATTTGCGTCTCGAGTTACGAAAAAGAATTTTCTTAAATGATATTCAGAACGAACAGAAGGATAAGAATAACGCCAACTGCTGCTTCAATTAATATCCACTTTGTTAGTGCTCGCTTCATTGATTAAAGATATGCTTTTTTATTTTCGTTTCATATCGATGTAAAAGGGGGGTATTGAAATATATTATTTGTATAGCGATTTGAGTTTGCATCCTGCTGCGTTATCGAGAATGTCCTGACATTTATTTTGCACTCGTGCGATGAGAAATACTGATATGTAAATTATTCGCTGAAGCCTTGGTGTCTCCGGGCCTTAGTGGCTATTCAATTATATTGCACCAAGTCACGAAAACACCAAGGACGTTACAGCAAAGCTGACTTTGTTGTATTTTTGTTAGAAAATTTAATGCGCGTGCACTCCCTCAGCCAGTTCTTCCAAAAGCTTTTTGTTAAATGCATCAAGATCTTTTGGAGATCGACTTGAAACTAGTCCGTTGTCGACGACAACCTCCTCGTCAACCCAATTCACACCTGCATTGATGAGATCAGTCTTGATCGCCGGATAGGACGTCATTTTCCTTCCGTCCATCATGCCGGTTTCGATCAATGTTTGAGGCCCATGACAAATTGCAGCCAGAGGTTTACCCTGCTCAAGAAAATGTTTTACAAATTCAATAGCCTTCTGGTTGGTTCTCAGTTTATCCGGGTTCAAAACTCCACCAGGCAGCATCAGGCCATCGTATTCATCGGGCCTTGCATTATCAAGCGTAACATCGACAGGTAGCGTAATACCCCAATCATCAACGTCCCAAGCCTTGACTTCGCTTTTCTGCGGTGAGACAATGTCCACGGTTACACCAGCTTTTTCCATAGCTTCCTTTGGACTGGTGAGTTCAGACTGCTCAAAGCCGTTCTCAGTGAGAATGGCGACCTTCATTTTTTTTAACTGTGGCATAATTTTTCAGTTTAGTTTTCAATGAAAACACCTGAACCCCCAGATGGTTAAAGTTCATCGATTTGCACATTTATAGGGTATCTCACATCCTTGGCTCGAGCAATACTTCGTTATTCGTTGTTCGATATTCGGTGTTTGTCGATGCCTTTCTGATTTTGACAACAGTACGTATTATTGTTACTATAGAAATTAGACTGAACGCGAATAATCCTACTAATTTCACAAGCACCTATTTCCTGCAACTATGAAGAATCCAATACTTATCATTTTATTCTTATTTGTCAATTTCAGCTGTGTTTTTGCACAAAAGTTGGCAGACCCGATCCTTCTCTGGCCTCAGGGAGCGCCTGGTGCAACCGGCGAATCGGATGAGGATAAGCCTGCCATCATTCCTTTCCTCCCGGAATCTTCTAAACGAAATGGCGCTGCTGTGTTAGTAGTTCCGGGAGGTGGTTTCACGATACGCGCGGTCGATCATGAGGGGGTACTTGTTGCCCAATGGCTAAAGGAGCACGGTATTGCTGCATTTCTTTTGCGTTACCGGCTGCGACCACTTTACACAAGAGTTGAGTGGGTAAGAGACGGTCATCGCGCAATGCAGTTTATCCGATCTCGCGCGGCAGAATACGGCATTTCAACAGATCGGGTCGGAGCAGTCGGATTTTCTGCGGGCGCAAATCTTATAGTGGACATGTCTTTGAATACTGTGTCAGGCAAGGCGGGTGCAACGGATAGGCTAGATCAGCATAGCACAAGGCCTGATTTTATCATCCTTGCTTACGGTGGATTGAACATCGACGAACCCTCACTTGCTGTATCAAATCTTCCTCCGACGTTTATGTACGGCACGGTTGAAGATGCTGGAGCAACACAACAGATGCTGAAAATGGCAAGCCGCCTTTTTGAAGCAGGGGTGCCAATTGAAACTCACTTTTTTCGGAATGGCCAGCATGGATCGGGTTTTGCCCTCGGTGACCCAGTGCTGGGCGAATGGCCTACACTCATGCATAACTGGATGAAGGCTGGAGGATTGCTGACCCCGAAACCCCAGGTTCCTTTAAAAGGCATTATAAAGCTCGATGGTAATGCGCTGGTGAAAGGCATGTTGATCTTAACTCCGGATGATGATCAGGAAGCGCCTCCGGTGGTCGTCTATATGAACAATACGGGTACTGGTGAGATGGGAAGGTTTTCGGTACCCAAAGATCAGGGCCCGGTTGAAGGAAGGTATCGTGTTGAAGTCAGGCAGGACGCAACGCGCTGGGTAAGCAATTCGCGTCATCCTTTTATGATCGAAATGATGACAAAGCAGCGGGATGGAACGATCACTGAAGACGAACTAAAAAAGTGGGGTGAGTTTCTTCGAAAACGTGACTTATCACCGAGTATCGAAAATCAAAGGGTATTTGCCGTTCAGCGTCCCGGCGAAAAGAAAGATTATATAATTGACATCAAGAAAGATGTTGATGTAACGATCGAGGTTTTCAGCAAATAGAATCCAGAAGGGATGCAAAGCGTGGCGACAGGAGCCAATTGAGTGTTGCTTATTGAATGTTGAGTGTTGAATGTTTTTTTTAACGACAAACACTCAATAATCAACACTCAACACTCAACATTCAATGGGGACGTCGGCAGAATTGTAGATTATGCTTTTGGGGAGAAGAATGCAAAGCGAGGCGACAGGAGCCGATTTGAGTGTTGCTCATTGAATGTTGAGTGTTGAATGTTTTCTTTTAACGACAAACACTCAATACTCAACACTCAACATTCAACATTCAAAGGGGGGAGTC
>CAMLER010000351.1 GCA_946478915.1 uncultured Chryseolinea sp. | reverse complement strand
TTCGTGACCCTGCATTTATTGAGCGCATTGGCAGTAGCCCATACACAATTCACAAGTTGACAAAGTAGGATTAATCGTTCTTTCCCTTTTCATCTTCAGGATTAACATCCTCGAGCACTCGGTTCATTCTTATAATTACGGCGTCCAGTTCTTGCGCTGTGTTCAGCAATGTAACAGTGAAAAATTCCTTATCAAGCTCGCGGTCGAGTTTTACCAAATTAAGCAATCCTAGAATTCTGGCCACAGGTGCTCTGACTTCATGTGCATGCGCCCATGCATAATTTGTTAATTTAACATTGGCTTCGGAAAGTGCAGCAACGTGTTTTTCGAGATCAGCGTTCGCTTTATTTAATAGATTGACGGATAACTTGAGTCTGGCGTTGAGATCATTGCTTGTGGTGTTTTCTAACAGATAAAGTCGCATGTATTTCTCAAATAAGAAGAGCAGATAACAGATAAAGCAAAACATGAATATGGTATAGGCTGCCGTGTGATAAAATACTCCATTAATATCATATGTCGTTACGTCGCTTCTGAAGGATGCATTTGCCAAAGCGTAATTGCATAGGATCGCTAGGATACCCAGGCCAAAAAGAGACAGTCCCCACCATTTGTTGAGCACTGCAAAGGCAAGAATAGAAATCATTACAAACACGACTAGCGAAGTCAGGTTCATTTCGACCGAGAACGTTATGCTAAATAGGTAAGCACACTGCACGATGTATGAAATTGCCACATACACCATCGTTGTGATCTTATAATTCTTGTGTGCAAAAAATAGTACTATTATGATACTGGGGAAACTGTATAGAGCAGCCGGAACAAGAGTGTCGTATAGTTCCGGTTGGGCAAGTCCGTATAGTAAGAGAAATACGGCTTGTGCAAATTGGAATACCAGGTATGCGATGAGAGCGTTATACCGAAGTCCATCGATCCTGTCAGGAAATGGACTGCTAAATATTCTTTTTACCCACTTCAACTTAATTCATTTGGACAGCTCCCGACTCAAAAGTAACACTGAATATTACAATAAGTTACTTTTAAACCTCATTTTTGAAGTGGCACATATTACCAACATCTTGGTCTATCCATTCGACCAAGATTTTAAGTATTGATAATTGCACTATGAAAAAAGACATTGATAGCAGTCCCTTAGCCGAGATCGCTGCTGTCTTCCTCAAACTCGGATGTGTTTCTTTCGGGGGGCCGGTGGTTCATATTGCATTGATGGAAAAAGAGGTAGTGATACGGAGAAGATGGATGACCCCAGAACATTTCTTAGATCTGATTGGCGCTACCAATCTGATTCCCGGTCCAAACTCAACGGAAATGACAATGCATATTGGGCAGGAACGGGCCGGCTTTAAAGGCTTGATCGTGGCGGGGTTTTGCTTCATACTTCCTGCGGTTTTAATTACAGCGGTGTTTGCCTGGGCCTACCAAAAATATGGCACGTTGCCACAGGTGCAACCTTTTATTTATGGAATCAAGCCCTCCATTATCGCAGTCGTTCTCTTTCTTATGATCAGTCTTGCAAAAAAAGCTGTGAAGTCATATGATCTGGCGGCCATCGGCGTCGCCTCGGGTGCCCTGGTGCTATTAGGATTTAGCGAAATAGCCGTCCTCTTCGCCGCCGGGATTGTGGGAATCGTTCTGTTTCTAATCCGCAAAAGGGCATCTCACCTCAACATTTTTGCACCATTGATTATTCTCACTGTAATATCCGATCTGAAAATTTTTTGGACCTTTTTAAAGATCGGTTCAATTCTATATGGAAGCGGTTACGTACTTTTCGCGTTCCTGGACGATGCATTGGTTAACCCAGGGATAATTTCAAAGGAACAGTTGATCGATGCAATTGCAGTTGGTCAGTTCACTCCGGGACCTGTTTTTTCATCTGCAACATTTATTGGTTGGCAGATCGGCGGAGCAACTGGTGCGTTGGCTGCTACAATAGGAATTTTCCTCCCTTCATTCGCTTTCGTTGCGCTACTAAATCCACTTATTCCAAAACTTCGAACATCAAAAGTGATGTCTGTGTTTCTTGATGCCGTGAACGTTGCCTCCGTAGCAATCATATCAGCAGTAATTTTGGAAATGGGTCGGGAAGTTTTGGTTGATTGGCGAACCATTCTGATAGCCATAGCAGGTTTTTTGATTTCGTATTTTTTTAAAAATGTTAATACCGCATTCATTATTTTCGGGGGTTCATTATTCGGATACGCCTTAACATTTGTTTAGATTAAATTCCTGCTTAATAATCGCCTATGAAACTGAAATTGATATTATTCCTTTCAATAATCGTTGTTTCATGTGTACCGAAACAAAAAACATGGCTTGCGTTGGGTGACTCCATTACCTATTTGAATGAACACAGCGACGAAGCTGGTAGTCGTATAACCAAAGGGTATATGACTCTCGTGTCGGAGCAGCTTCCACAGCTGAGCTATTTAAACAAAGGATACAACGGTTGGACTGCTGTAAGAGTAGCCAACGAAATTGAATCTCTTGAACTCGAACGCGCGGATGTATACACAATCTTTCTCGGTACGAATGATTGGTGGCATGGGGAACCGATTGGGACATTCAACGATTACAAAGACAATTCAGGAAATGAGACATTCTTCGGAGCCTATCGCACCATCATAAACAAGTTGAGGAGCCTCAATCAAAACGCACATATTGTTTTGATAACCCCAATGCAACGCGGTGATTTCGTATACATGGGCGGCATGACAAACAACGCATACGGATCTTACCGGGAAAAGAGCGGCCAAACTTTGGAGCAGTTTGCTAACGCTATAATATCGATTGCGAAAAATGAAAATCTCGATGTCGTGGACTTATATCACACCAGCGAGATCACCCTGGAGAATATGGTGAAATTCAAGCGGCTAAGAGATCCTGCTACAGGCGAATACAAAAATTTTTCTTATCCCGATTATGTTAACATCCCCTTCAATCCCGATACCGACGAATATCCATATCCAGACGAAGCCATTGATATGACCTATGACGGTCTTCATCCCTCGGATAAAGGTTATGAAGTCATTGCGCGGATGCTTATTCCTTTGATGAGTAAGATTGTCAATGGAGATTGAGTAACGAGCATTCGAGTTTATGACTGGATTGCAACGCGTCATTGAACTGCATCTCTATGTCAATCTAATGGTTCAGCGTTCTTAACAATGGAAAAATATTTGATGCCTTCCGGTTATTCTTTTCTGCAATCTATGGTGCGAACCTATAAGCAGATTAAGGATCCTATTGGTGCGATGGAAGAAAGCATGGCCCGATTCGATGGAACGTATTCTGTTAATCTAGGACTGAAACGCATGATTGTTACGCAAGATCCGGGCTTCATCGATCATGTGCTGAGAATTAACCATAAAAATTATCACAAATCACCAATTCAAACCGATCAACTTGGAAAATTTTTGGGAAAAGGATTGTTGACTTCGAATGGAGAATATTGGTTGAAACAACGGCGGTTGATACAGCCGGGCTTTCATCCGGACAAGATCCATAAGTTGTATAACATCATAAAGAGAACTGGTGATCAATTCCTGGACAAGTTTCCCACAGGTAGCCACATCGATGTTTATCCGTTGATGTACCAGCTTGCTTTTGAAATAGTGATCAACTCATTGTTCAATATAAAAGTACCCATTGAAGACCAGCGTAAACTAAGCGAGTTTATTAAAGAAGTACAGGAGTTCGTAATCAAAGAGGTGCGGCAGCCTCATAAGAACTGGTGGTTCCGTCTATCGGGAGAAGTGAAACGAAACCTTGACAGAGCCAAAGGAGCACGTGAGATAATTTTCAACATCGTTCAGGAAAGGAAGAACAGCACGCAGAGATTTGACGATTTACTTGACATGTTACTGGATGCACGATATGAAGATAACGGTATGCCTATGCACGTTGATCAGGTTATCGATGAAATTCTGATCCTGCTCATCGCGGGACACGAAACAACAGCTAACGCTCTGGCCTGGTCGCTTTATTTACTCGCAACACATGAGACGGAGTTGCGGAAAGTAAGGAATGCGTCGCATAACCTATCCGTTGCGGAATGCGTGACGTGTGATGAATTGAACGCAGTCATTAAAGAGAGCATGAGGCTCTACCCACCCGCATGGATCAGCGACCGGGTCTCCCTCAACGACGATTCTTTTCGAAAGTTCACCTTTCCAAAAGGCAGTATCATAATAATATTTTATTACGGGCTTCATAGAGATGTAAAATATTGGAAGAATCCGGATTTATTTCAGCCTGAAAGATTTTACAAATCCAATCCGGAAAAAGAAAAAATAAAAGCTTTCTATCCATTTGGTGCAGGGCCTCGCCTTTGCATAGGGAACAATTTTGCGATGGCTGAAATGGTAATATTTCTTCAAGCAGCAGTTCAACGTTTTAATTTCAAACCGACGGGAATATCCCCACAAGTAAATCCGCTGGTCACCTTACGTCCCGACAAAATTGTTCTTGAAGTGGAAAAAAGTCAGTGATTTTTCCCAGAGCGGGACACGAAAGCACCGCAACAAAAAATTTTTTCAAATTATTTTTTTCTGACGTATGTAAGCTGCCGCCTTGAAAGTCTTCAATTCTGATGCGCATTCAGCGATTTCAATGGTAAAGCAGTACTTCAATAACAAAAATCTTCGTTTGGAAGGATATTGATCATGTTCACCTTTCGTCGCAGTTTGCAATTTAGATGTAAGAAATCGGCACGATATTCGATTTTTCTGATAAACGTTAACTAATAAATGACAATTATGAAAAAGCTGATTGTAATCGGAGGGTGGATGTTGATCCTGGTGGGCTCAACGTCTTTCATAAGTGTTACCAAACCAGTTGAAGCTCCCAAGAAAAAATGCATAGGCTATACCGTTATCGATGCACATACCGTGCAATGGTGCGACGGACGAATCGAAAAGAAAGATTGGCAAATCAGAATTGGTAAATAAGTTGGCGGCAACTGTTAACATTGAGTAGAAACAGGTAAAACGAAGCAATGAGCCGGGCGAAAGTCCGGCTTTTGTTTTTATGCACCATCAGTAAATATTAAGAAAAAACTTCAACCGAATTTCTTACTGACATACAGTTGTCATGAGCCCCAGGTTTCTTTGTCCATCGTTCAAATAACCAAAGAATATGGAACACACCACACAATTATCCCTTGAAGCAGCTGTAATAACGCCTGCTCAACTACTGAGGCAATGGCAGAATCATCGAACACTAACGCGCCGGGTTATCGAAGCTTTCCCTGAGAAAGAATTGTACACTTTTTCCATCGGAGGCATGCGACCATTCGCAGAGCTCGCAATGGAAATAGTTGGCATGGCTGTGCCTGGCCTGAAAGGGATTGTCACCGGTAATTGGGAGAATGGCCAGGATGTATTCAGCAAACAGGTACCTGCTACCAAAAAGCAGTTGTTAGACCTCTGGGATGAAACGACCGACCAAATTAATCAACTGTGGTCGAAGATTCCGGCGCACAGATTTCAGGAAGTTGACATTGCGTTCGGGCTCTATGAAGGACCTGGGTATTACACAATTTGGTATTGGATTGACAATGAAATCCATCACCGCGGCCAGGGATATGTTTATTTGCGTGCGTTGGGTATTGAACCGCCTCCATTCTGGGACAGGCCTGTTTAGCAGCTTCTGGACAACAGTTGATCCGGTTGATCGACTGTTGTCAATTCCCTCTTGGCTTCAGCATCATCATCGAAAAAAAGGCCGTCAGTCCGGCAAGCATGCTAATGATAGCAGCGAAAGGAAAAAAATAAACAAATTCCAGTATCCCAAACGCAACTAACCCCAGCGCCAG
>CAMLER010000350.1 GCA_946478915.1 uncultured Chryseolinea sp. | reverse complement strand
CACAATACATCACAAACTGGTGCCAGTTTTCACCCGACCCCACTCGCAAGGTGATTGTTGAATCATTTTCTTCAATCACGTTCTTTCCCATGATCTCTACTTTAACTACAAGCCCATCGAAATTTTTTGTGAAGAGGATATTGCTTCCGCCACCAAGGATAAAATGTTTTTCTTTTCTGAAAATGTCGGAGGCGAACAATGATTTGGATTCCTCAGTGGAGTCGACAGTTGTAAAAAATTTAGCAGTCGAGTGCAGCCCAAACGTGTTATAAGGGAAAAGGTCAACGTTTTGTTTTACGATCATGAGAGATATTGGTGAATGTTTCGTCACGCGAAGGTATTGAGGGAAAGGCAAGCTACCAAGGTAGGTTTACCTCAAAAAGTCAGATAAATAAATGGCGGCAATTTCTTGTTGGCAAACCGGCATCAATTCACATTCTCCACGAGTTTGTCCTTAGAAAGTTTGAAGATGCAGATCCTTGGAAAGCGTCCCGCTAAATATGTAGTGCCACAAACAGCAAGTCCTCCATCACTGGTTTGTATCAGGCTGGCGATCTCGAAAGGATTTGAGAATCCAAGATATTGACTGCTAAGAAACGTACCCGATGCTTCCTCATAGAACAGAAGACCTATCTGTTTGGATTTAGTATCCGTGCCATAGATCAAAACATCTTTGCTGTCTATCGTTGTACGAAGAATTTTTACCCGCGCATTTTCTACCATTTCAGGTAAGCTGTATCCCCCGAGGTCGGTGCTGGATGTATTGCCAGAGACTGACAAATCCTTGTTAGGTAAGATATAATTGTCGCCATAGTTAAATCGGGACGAAGCAAATTTGTTTCCGCCCAGTGGTGTCACCGCACTAAACCCTCCGTCATCGTGCTGGCCTTGAACTACTCCTGCTGGATCATCCGACGAGATATTTGTGAAGACCAGCGAAAAGGTGTAATTATAAAATCCGTTGAAGAAGTAGAGACTGCTCGATACTTTTCCTACTTCAAAAGGATATTGTCTTCCTGTTCGAATGTAATGATTGATGATCGGTTCCTCGATGTCTTCACCTGTACCGATACTGTACCCCTTCGATGCCTGGACACCTCCTGAAACACTTACAAGAGAAATAACAGATTCCTTATTGCCATTGTCATAGCTCAGCAAAGCAAACCCATTCTCCACATAGGATGCGGCAGCGGGATAGGTGATACCACCCTGTACCGCAGTAACGTTAACCGCTTCAAGCGAGGCGTCCACATCTGCAATCTGCGCCACTTGTGTGACCGGATCCATACAAAAGAAATAATATCTCCCCTGGATAGCGGTCAGCTTTCCTATCGGATGCACGGAGGTTTCATCCACTTCTATCTCTTTGACAAAATTGCCAAACTCATCGGCCTTCAATAAATAGATCCCGGTAAAGTTAGAGTCTACGAGTTTCCGTCCCCCTAAGACCAGGTAACCTCCATCAGGAGTTTCCTGTATATCGATCGGAAAGTACGAGGCATCAAATTTATTGTTATCAAAAATTGAGGTGAAGTTATCCGTATCAAAGGCAGGGTTGGATTCCTCAGTGCAGGAAAACAAACATCCTGTTAACACAAGTATGGGAAGAAATAATTTTCTGTTCATAACCTATTTTAAATCTAAAGTTTTGAAACCGCTGGATAAAAAGCGCAGAGGAAACAAGCAGCCGGCTGAGAAGGAAAGGTTATCCATCGTGAGATCATCCATTACATCACCAACGCCTGATAGCCTGTCGCTTCCATAGCGATTGTCCGTAGAGACTATGTTACTCATGCCGTGACGGTAAAGAACATCGATATTCAATCTGACGTTGTTACCCAGGTTGTAATTAAGGCCGGCACCTCCCATAATTCCCCAGTGATTTTTTGCAAAAAGATCTCTCGCACCGATTATTATAGATTCTTCCTTGAATTCATTCGCGCCCCCTGCTGCATGATCGGTTCCAGTTACGGAGACCGATTTGTTAGCATTGATTAGCATAGCAGTATATACACCAATCTGGACGTACGGCCTTATTTTATTTCCTGTGATGTCATATTTAACAACCAGTGGAAGGATAGCATGATCGACTTTCTGTTCCTGCTCAAAATTCAAATCCACATGATTTGATTCTTCGATATCCGAGCTCCATTCATAGGTGTTGCTATAGACAAAACGAGCGTGTTGATAGGTGGGCTGAAAACTTAAAGAGAACCCCTTAAAATAGAAAGTCGCTTCCAGCGTGATCTGTGATCCTACCAAATCAAAGTTGGTATATCGTTTTGCAATGTCGCTGTAGTCGTAGTTTGTCGGTGCGATTGCACTATAGGTTTTTTCTATGTTAACCTTGGTGAGGTTCGCACCTCCTTTTAGGCCTAACCACCACTGCTTTTCTAAAAACTTTGCATCTTCGCGAGCCTTCTTTTCCTTGAATGCCGGTGAAGGTAGCTTCTTTCGTTTCTTGTCCTGAGCTTCAGCAGAGAGTATCAGCAGACTACAGAGCAGAAGGAGTGAAAGTCTTTTCATTTGATGAATTCGTTAATTATGGAATGACTATCAATGAGGTGTAATTTTTTATCGCAACGTCGCAAGGACGAACAGAACCCGTTAAGAAATGCGATAATCTTATTGACCAAAAACAGATTGGATGCATAATCAAAAAAATTTATCTGGTTCTTTTATTGCGGCATATCACCTTGACATTATTCTTTTTGTTTGGCCATAAAACTTATTATTTCAGTATGACGAGCTTTTTTGCCTCTTTATAAAAACCAGTTCTCATCTGATATACATATGTTCCGGCCGGCAGATCAACCAGGTTAACTTCGACCATGTGTTCACCCGGATCATACACGCCATCGACCATTGCCCTGATTTTTTTCCCGCTATTATTAAAAAGATCAATCGTCACGTGATAAGAACTATTAACCTTAAAGTGTATGGTTGTTTTTTCTTTGGCAGGATTCGGGAAGCAATCTTCAAGCGAGAACCGATCGCCAATAAAACCTTCGTTGCCCAGAATAACCTGCTGTGCCACGGGAAGCTCCTGGAAAACGGTACCATCCGAAGTTCCAGTTGTCATCAATCCCTTCGTTGCATCATCTTCGAAGTTTCCATCCGGAAATATCTTATTCAACTGATCATCGTTCACAAGCATCCAGTCGCGAAGTATATTTGCATACACTACCCGGTAGTCATATTGCATGGCGAGGTTTGTTCCCGACTGGTTGGTGAGAAATGCATCGCCAACAACGCCGGGCTTGACACCCTTACCGAAGATGAACATTGGCCCGGCAGTTCCATGATCAGTTCCATAACTTCCATTGGAGGCCACGCGACGTGAAAACTCTGATGTTGTGATGGTGAGCGCACGATCTTCCTGTCCCCGGGCTCTCAGGTCTTCCTGAAATGCTTTCATGCTCGTGGATACGTGATACATAAGTGCGGCATGACTACCCATCGTAGTATCGTATTTCTCGACCTGGTCTGCATGTGTATCAAACCCTCCAATCTTGACAAGGAAGACTTTTGTTTTGCACCCTCCCGCAAGTAAACGTGCGATCAATTTGAGTTGATCCTTGAGCCGGTTTGTTTTACTCCCATTCGGAGCGTTGAAAGGATAAGAAGAAGGGTAGACCACGGTGGATTCGGAAGTACTGTTTAATACGTCACGGAGTCGTTTCGTGTAGTCTTCAGTTTTGTCTTCCAGATCCAATATCCACTTGAGCTCTTTGTAATACGAGGAGTCTTTTAAATACTCAGGTGGAATTCCCCGCGGGTCTACCGCTTGATCTTCGAAAAATCCTTCAAGTTCTGTAAGGTCATCAGGTCCGTTGCTGGAAAGTGAAAATGACGTCGGTATGTTTCCTTCCTGGTGAAAGATCAATGAAACATCGCCACCAATTTCGATGGCCAATGGATCTATCATTTCGTTTTCAGGGAACAACGGATTTAAAAATTCTTCCGGGTACCGGTAAGGCGCATATTCACCTTGAAGGTAACGTCCAACCCAGCCTGATTGAAAGTAGTCATCATACGATCCGCCCATGAATGTGATATCGCGTCCGCGGAAATGAGATCCGTTGTTATTTTTATAGGAGACACCTTGAATGACGGCCATGCGTCCCTGATCGTACATCGCTTTCATTGCCAGCATATCCGGGTGTAGACCAATGCGAGAGTTTTCCTCCAGCGTGCTGTCAAGTTCAATATATTTTCTTACGCTGTTATTGGCGGGAATTGCAATGTTTGCGCGCTTACTGTAGTACTCGTCGTATTTTGCGACCGGTATGCAACAATTCAATCCGTCATTGCCTCCATGCATTTGAAGAATAATCAATACGCGATCGTTTTGACTTGCTGCTGCCATCCGCGTAAGAACATTTTGGCCCATGGCTCGCATGGATATGCCTCCAAGAGTAAAAGGTATACTCATAGCCAATGGAAGCTTCTTAAGAAAATCTCTTCTCGATTTGTTCATACTTCAGGCTGTTACGATAGTTGATACTCGGGTGATTGCAAGAGCGCTCCAAAGAGGCGATTAAGCCATTCGCGTAATTCGCCGATTTCAGTCCCCTGGTTCCACGTGTCCGTCCAGTATTGCTCAGGATTCATGCTCACATCCGTGAGAAAACGATTTTTAAAATATGTTAATCTCGCTGCCGTCAAGCTGGACGTATCGTCAGCTGTATCATCAAATGTCAATGCATCATTATGCGGTAACAGGTACGTTGCAAGGGTAATCAGTAAGGCCTCAGAATCTGCAGCGACGGCTCCAAAATAATTGCGCACATATTCATACGTGTTTACGTTGAACATCATGTTACCCTGGGAGTCGATCAGTTGCCTAACAAAGTCATATCTTTTCGCAAGCGAATTAGTCGTTATCCAATAGCGGTGGTAGACTGGATATTGGTGGTAGGCTTCATATCCCGCTACGTCGTAGGGGTTATAGAAGTTCATTCCCTGGTTCACGATGTTGCTAAGAATTTCTCCCGTTGCTTCGTAGTATTGTTCTGTTTGTGTTGTCAGGTCCGGGAGCTGTACGTCGAAGAAGCGCAGCGTGCCGATCACCAGGTCAATGGGTGATTTTATCAGTCCTCCAAAACTGTCGTCAGTAACTCCACCTGCAGCCTCATAAAAATGTTGACTTCGAAGCAGGTTTTCAATGACTGGTTGTATTTTAAAATTATTTGCGGGTGAAATAAACAGGTCCACCATTTGATCAACAATTCCTTCAACGGCGAGAGCTTCCTCTGCAGTATGTGGTGCCCACAAGTAAAAACGGTAGATCTTGCGGCAGATGTTCCTGGCCGTTTCAGGCTGTTCGTAAATGAGGTCAATAAGCTTGGCAATTTCATCCAACGAACTCTCCTCGGTGGGATTTCCGCCGGGCATCAGTAGCGCATCCGGTACAATGGTATTATCGGGAAATAATGCGCTGGAGAAACGGTCGCTAAATTGTTTTGGATTAGCCGTATCGTTGTCATGCGCGGACGCATTTGTTGGACTGCCCTTCACTATTCCGCGCGGCAATAAAGTTTCGGGATCGATGTTCGCAAAATCTTCATCATGCGACCACCCCGTTAATATGCGCGCTGCTGTTTGAACATCTGACTCACGATAAACTCCGTAATCACCACTTTCCCCTGAGGTAGCCGGTGGGTTTGCTTCCAACCCCCGACCTATCGAATAAAGTTCCAGAAGCTCGCGTGCATAATTCTCATTGAAGCTACCCTTGACATTGAGCGTGCCATCCAGCAATTGAAGCATTGCGTTATCAACGCTCACCTTCACGGTCAACTTTTTGAAATTTATTTCGGGATCCGGTGCATTTCC
>CAMLER010000349.1 GCA_946478915.1 uncultured Chryseolinea sp. | reverse complement strand
GCTCTTCCGATCTCGTCAGTATTTGAAAAACTCGATACGTCACTTGAGAATGGATCGCGAATTGTAATGACTTCAGGTTTCCTGGCAAGCCTTCCGAAGAGCGATGAACTGGCCAAACGCGCAGGCTTACACCAGGGCGTAAAGATAGCCTCGCTGAAAACACAGGATATTATCGTGAATGGCAACCAGCAAAAGTTGAAATTTCCTCTCGTACTTGGTGCAGAAATGAAAGTCGGGGACGGAAAGACATTGCTTGAAGCCGTTATCGGAACCCGGAAAATTCCGTATCTGACACAGAACAAAGAAGGAAATATTGTAGTGATCAATTCTCACACATTCTCCAACGAAGATTTTAAAGCAAGCGGTGAGTTATTGCTTTGTCCCGAGCCGGTAGCATTGGTTCATCTTCCGCGGGAATGGGTCAATGTAATCCGACATGCATTTAATGAACCGCTTTTGTTTGTCGCGGAAGCGGATGCTCGCGTCGCGATTCAACCTTTTGGCAAGAATGAATGGATGATTCAAAACTACAATGCGGAAGAATCACTTGTCAAGCTATCTACCACAAAAAACGGAAATGCAGTTGACGCATTAACCGGCGAAGAATTACCTGTTGCTGACGGCTGGTTAAATATTAAACTTTCTCCGCGCGGCAGAGTGTGGATAAAATAAGGATGGATTAGAGCCTAAAATGGCAAGCCGCATGCATCTATCTTTTCCGCCTGTCGCAGCGTTCAGACTCGATGAACATGTGACGAAGTCTTGCCTTAATTGGGATTTCCCTCACCACAGCCTTAGCGCCATTGCGTCCTTGCGGTAAAAATATCCCGCTATTCAAACACTGAAGTTTGCAATTGCATAATAAGCTGCCCATCCAACAAATAAAATAACCATGGCCCACAACCATGAAGGAATGCTTCGGGGTGTTTCGCTTCCGTCGATCAGAAACAACTTCTGGTCACCTTTACCATAGGCACTTATCATTACCGGCACCAACCCATCGACAACGTCGTCTTTCTTCAACCCCTCCACTGCAATAGCCGGACCGTTGCGAACAGTAAAGGGTATGATGCGAATTCCTTCTTTGCCTGAAGGATCTCTGCCTACGACCTTAAGCGTATGGTCTCCATCCACAAGCTTGCGCGTGTCCAGTTCAAACCTGATGGGTGCATCAAACTGCCCTATCGGATTCGTGGCATCGTCAATAAATACAAACACCTTGCTTTTTTGATTCATGATCATTCTAAATTCAAAATGCTCCGCTTAATATGTTTACTATCTCCTTCACCGGGACGTAAGATCCATTTGATGCTGTAGAAAAGGGACACCGCTGCGATGATGACCATACACCAAACCACAACATAATCCCACCCGCTTTGAGGACCCGCACCGTGGGTAATTCCTCTCAACACCTTTGGTTGTTGTTTTTTACAGACCTCGCAAGCCAGGACTGGAGTATTCGCAACCAATACGACAACTATCGCCAGAGTTTTTATTAAGGCCTTCATAGCGCCGCGTTTGATTTTTCAAGGAAACTGATGATCCGCTCAACCTCTTCCACATCAATAGGGCGGGCGTCATTACCCCAACTCGTTCGTTCATGATTGATTATAGCGGCAATTTCCCCGGGATTTAATCCATTGTTCTTTCCTACGGCTGGCATCTCGCCATATTCTTCGCGACCATTGTAGCCTTTCATGATAATCTCTATCAGAATTTCAGGATTATCATCCAGAACAACTGGACTTCCTTTTAAAGGTGGAAATGCGCCCTTCAAACCTTCGCCGTTTGCCTGATGACACGCCTGACAATTACTTGCATAAAGTTGCGCTCCGTCTACCCCTACCGTGAGATTATCACCTTTTGCCTCCTTTGGAACCGTGCTGTTCTTATAAAGAAAATCAGGCGACGCAACACCATCCGGCAATGGTGATTGTTTTAGCGATTGCAGGTAGGCTACCAGTTGCAATGCCTCCTTACGGGCAACGAGCTTTTTACTTTTTCCGTTTGCAAACGCTTGCGAAACGTTTACTAATTTATCGTCTTCCGCAGGATGCTCCTTCCATTCAAACATCCATGGATATGCGGGCATAATGGATTTCTCCACGACGGCGCGAGGATTATATAAATGAAGCAGGTGCCAATCTGCACTGGGCAAACGATTGCCAATATTGGTGAGGTCCGGACCGGTCCGTTCCGTTCCCATCAATGTGGCAGTGTTCATCCACCAGTTCATCCTTGTATTATTTGCATAATCCGCCGCAATCCCCGGCCTCGCTCCCCAACTTTTATCCATGTCAATATTTCTGACCTGCTGAGAGTGACACGCAACGCATCCATTAGCAATAAAAATATGCTTTCCAGCCAGTGCATCACCAGTAAGAGACTCACTCCCGGGCAGCGGCGCATTATTATTTTGATTGTTCAAAGCCGGAAGAACAGCTACAAAAAACGATAGCAGCACAAAAAGCAACAGTGCCCCACCAAATAATTTCTTATGATCGTTGAATATTTCCATACTACTTGACAAGCATCGTCTGCTCTGCAAACTTGTTTTTTGTTTCGATCTTTTTCATTGCCCGATTCTTAATTTCCACCTTATCCGACTGTCGTACCATATCATAAAAGTTGTAGGCAAACAGAAGGTGTGACAGCCACATCATGGTGCCGCCGATCGCGCGCCACAGCCAGTATGGCGCCATCATCGTTACACTATCCATAAAAGGTTTTCCGTCCATCCATGTCAGACCTCTCAACGTTCCTCCTATCATCAGTGGAACAGAATACAACAGCAATCCAATAAATGCTATCCAGAAGTGTGCTCCTACCAAGATGTGCGAAGGTTCCTTTCCTGTCAGCCGCGGAACGAGGGCATATATGCTTCCCCAAAGGAGGAATGCGATGATTCCGTACATGGTTATGTGGGAATGAGCGACCGTGAAATCAGTGAAATGCCAAAGCAGGTTTGTGTATCTGAACGCCTCGGCAGTACCTTGAAAAGAGCCCGTGAAATAAAATACAATTCCAACCAGATAAAAAGGCAGCGTATAACTGGTGGCGATCTTATCAAAATCCCCCTTGAACGTCATTAGAAAATTGGTGGTACCAGCGATAACAGGAATAACCATTCCAACACTTCCGACAATCGCGACCGTCTGCAACGACCAGGGAATGGAGCTGAAAACAAAGTGATGCGTACCAATAACAGTGTAAAATATGATCTGGGTCCAAAACGCTAAAATTCCCAGACTGTAAGAATAAATTGGTTTGTTCAGTTGCTGCGGAAGAAAGTAATAAACAATACCCAGGCTGAATAACATGAACCACATGCCCACACCCTGATGCATATAGTAGCCTTGCACAATGGTTTCGCCCAGTCCATCTTGCCACGATGGCCAGTACGCGATAAATACAATCACTAAAGCAAACATTATCGCGGAAACAATGTACCAGTTGGAAATATAGATTTCGTGTGTAGTACGTTTTGCAATAGTCTGAATAAAATTAATTAGTGTAATGAAAAGCCCCGCTCCAAACAGTGCCATGACAGGCCAGACGTATTCCCGGTATTCCCCACCACCGTTGTTAATGCCTGACATCAGGCAGAGTGTTCCAATGAGAACAGATGCATTTATGAGCCACAGCGAAACCCAGCCCTTCTTTAAACTGACAATTGGAGCATTACCTACAATGGACACCACGTAGTAACCAAGACCCAGCATTCCGAGTGACGACCAGCCCCAAAAAACAACATTCGTGTGCACCGGCCTGAGTCGTCCGAAACTTAGCCAGCTTTGATGATCAATATCAGGAGCAACAAATTTTATCCCTAAATATTCTCCAATGGATGTTCCGAATACCAACCATATTATTGCGGTACCGAAATACCATAAAATAAGTTTGGAAAGCAGCGGATCAATATCGGGTCTTCTAACAGCTTTCTTTTTTTTAGCAACAAACTGGATGCTCGCGCCGGCGGTCGCCCTTTGAATTATGCCAACTGGATCCTGTGTTTCAAGGTTTCTAAAAAGCACAGGAGTTGAGAAAGGATTTTCATAGTCCGTTTTCCTTTTTAGCAAGGAAGTTTCGACGTTTTCCTCAGCGCTTAATAGATACTCAGCTAATCGTTGTGCTTCCCGCTCCTTCTCTCTTTCATGCTGACGATTAATGATCGTGTTGATCCTGGCGATGAGAAAAATCACACCAACCACAAGTGGTATCAATACTAACGCAACAGTGATAATGATACCAGGCTGTGTCCACAAAGAAGGACTTTGTCCGGGAACTTGCGCAGCTAATGAGCTTGAAAGAAATGTTGCAATGATAACGCAACTGGTCTTTTTCATAATCTGAGATCGATGTGTTACGGATCTCCGTGCCTTCAACAGCCTCTCAATTTCAGCGGCAGTAAAGGCGTCGAGATAATTATCAAAACCGCTGGTTTTCTTCATCTTTGCCTGGCTATTTCGTAACGCTGCTCTTGCTTTCAGCATCATCCACAGGGATACAGTTATTAGAATAGAAATTACAATAAGCATCACAAGCAACCAGGAATATGCATGTACGCCGCTATCTCCGACTTGTGCGTGTGAAGGAATGGCAGTTAATAAAAAAAAACCTGCAAGAAAGTTTTTAACGTTTGTTTTTATCATGTAATTAATAAAAGACATTTTTATCCTTTATTTAACCAAATTTTTTAAGTCAGCCTAAGAAAAATAATCATTCCTAAGCCTTTCCATGGCGGACTCCATGATGACTTTGAGATATGACCTGATCGCCTTGAATTTCATAATGTATCGGACACGTCTTTTCATCGTATACCTCCCTCAGGCTCAGAGACCCGCAAGATCCCGGCTATAAAAGTTCAGGCGTATCAATAGCTTTCGAATTATCCCTGATTCCAACATGGGCTTCTCTTAGACATTCTTGCGACGTAAACCACATTATTAATCGCAGACTTTCGAAAGCATCAACTGGTTTTTCTTGGAACAAAGATACGGCAGGAAGTTTAAAATAAAAGAGTTTTTTGTCTTTTATATCACATCACTTTAATAACTATCAGAATAGGATTAGTTTAATATTCGACAAAAAATATTGTCACCTCGTCTGATTTGGAATTTTCTTTTCATGACTTATGGGAGTCGCTCTAAGAAAAGGCCCCCAAACACAACGTTGCTTGGGAATCACAAAATTGCGCCCCAGGATACAAAAAAATTACAACAACCTTTTAAAGTAAAAAAATGAAGCAAAAAAGACCTTAGATCAAATAATAGTACGCGTGGTCGTCAAATTCCCTTCGATAAATTCTTTTACTTTATACTAATAAACCTATCTCATGGCCCTCCTCATTTCAATTGATGTTCACGCCTCATATGTGGTTAATCTTACGGCCCTATGTATAAGATCAATTTTCTCATACTAACAACCGCATAATTTGAAAACACAGGCAGACTTGATCGTCGAGGACTCCGGAATCACTGGCCTTACCGCAAGCGAAGTGATGGCCTCAAGAATTGAGCACGGTCGCAATGAGATCATAAGCAACAAGAATCCCATCCTGGACATTCTTATTGATCTGGTGAAGGAGCCCATGCTGATTCTACTTATCGTTGCATCAATAGTATATTTTATAACTGGTAATACGGGTGACGGATTTTTTATGATCGCGGCGATCATCATCGTCACCGGAATCTCGCTCTTCCAGGAATCGAGAAGCAAAAAAGCGCTCGACAATCTTCGCTCGTTGACTCAACCATTATGCCGTGTTATCCGTGATCGCAAAATTTCGACCATCCCAAAAGAAGAAGTAGTTATTGGCGATTACATGATAATTGAGGAAGGAAG
>CAMLER010000348.1 GCA_946478915.1 uncultured Chryseolinea sp. | reverse complement strand
GCCAGTTCTCGCAGCGTGCGTTCGTTTCTATTTAATCCCGCGTCTAGCGCAACATAGAAGTTGTTTACGGACTGACCTGGTTCAACTTTCAAAACGTAATCCTCTATCTTGGAATCGAGGCAATTATTATCAAGACAAAAGTATTTTTTCTGGGTGCTTCCAATCTGCTCCGTTACTTTTCTGATTATAAGGGAAATAGGCTTATCCGAATTGTTTTTGAATCGCAATGGCACTTTTATGGTCTCGCCTATCAGGCCTTTGTATGATTCCTGCAAGGGCGCTATTTCGAACCCCTGCCCCAAGACATAGGTGGTCCCAAATATTAGAATGGCCAGCAACAGGCTTTTTACCATAGAGATAGTCAGAGAATTTACAAAAGTTAAACTTTTTTGTCTATTCTCATAATACAACTTAATTTTTTTCGTTGCCGGTTTTTTGACGCGAAAATGGCATCGCTCCGACTGGTGGTCGGCCCCTATAAAAGTGCCTTTCGTCGAAAAAAAATAGTGAATTTAGTTATCCGCGTTAGCCGATTTTTTCAATTGAGCTGCTTCGCTGGCTGAGGGAAGCCTGCATTTTTTCGCTGCACTTTTTTAACGTCTGATTTAGTGGGTTTTTCTTTTTGTTTCCACGTAAACCCTTTGAGCCGGATATCTTCTTCGGTGATCTCGTGCGGAGGTATGACACGTCCCTCCGGTTGCGTATAGAAACTGAGATTATTGACTTTTCCATCCTTGAACCGGATGGTGATGTTACTGCAGATGATACGGTTCAAACCACTTGAGGCACTTTGGTCTTCTTCGAGAATATAGTAGATAGCTTCCCCGTTGCCTTCAACGATTACCCGGTTTATCTTTCTGTTAAGGAAATCCGCCGTCATTTTCCGGCCTTTAATCTGATTGAAATTCAATAATGTGTCCGTTGAGATAACGAAGGAGTTTACATTCATGAAGATCTTGTCGATTGTATTATTCCTTATCAACATCCTTATTGAATCTGCTGTCATTTGATTTCCCTCTGACCACAAGACTGGATTTTGATAGAAATAGATCGTTGAATCGACAGATCTGTATTCAACCGAATCCGCCAGTCCCTGAAGATCGCTTTTAAATATCTTAACCGTATTATAAGCCAACAGCCTTTTCTTATTGGGGTCTTTGTCATCTATTGAAACAAGCGTATCAGCCGACATAAAAAGCGTGTCATTATTTGCATCTACTTTGGCCAGGTACGCCTGATTAAAAACCTTCGTAATTCCTGTTGCTTTATAATAGTCGGCAGCTTGACCATAGATAATAAGATTCTCTTCTTTAGAAATCATCTTGACCGAATTTCTCACCTTGTAAATCTGTCTGATGTCATCGATGTCGAAGTCTTCCCCTTCCAGTGTGTACTCGCTGGATTCTGCCACACCGAGTTTCAAATCCGATCGCCTTGTCTTGGTATCATACAATCCATCATTGTAGACAAATGTGCTGCTGTCGCTGTTGACTACAGTTGTTGGCGCCCGGAAGTATATAATTTTTGTTCTGGAATTGTATTGAAGACTATCGGAAGTCATGACATAGTCCGGATTCTTCACATGAACATTTTTCTTGAACGACGCCATGTTTGTGTTGACATTATAATAGCCTTTGTTGCTGGTGAGCACGTTGATGCTATCTACCAAACGTCCCCCGTTAAAATAATATGCAACGTTAGTAGGTCTGTCGAAATCCAGGTTATCCGTGTATAAGGTGGTCGTTGCCAGTTTTGTGAAAACAACGTTATTACGAAGTTTCGCTTTTTTTGTATCCCCATCGTATTCCAGTTTTCTACCAGTGATAGTCACAGAGTCACCCTCCGTAATCCGAACTTTTCCAAAAGCTTCTACAAAATTTCGTTTCTTAAAAAGATAAGCAGAGTCACAATAAATGGTGGTCTTGTTTTGGGTGAGTATCACGTTTCCCAGCAGGCGGTCAAATCGTTCGTCGCCGCTACCTCCCTTTCCCCTGAGCCTGTCAGCTTGTTTCAGCTGCACTTTTTTTTGCGCCAATGCAACGGTGGAGGTGAGCAAAAGCAATATTGCACAACATCTCCAAGGGGTTATCTGAAACAGAAAATGAATTGTGCAAAATTTGAAAATCATTGGTGCAAGCTACAATGCCAAAGTCAAAAATCGTACTTCCTCCGCGGTAATTCGTATTTTTGAACGTGCTTGAGCAATTTCTGAACCATATTGCGCGTCACAAGTTATGCACCCTTTCAGATTCTATTCTGCTTGCCGTAAGCGGGGGAATAGATTCAATGGCGATGTTGCATCTGTTTAAAGAAGGCGGATATCGCATCGGGGTGGCCCATTGTAACTTCGGGTTGAGGGGTGAGGAATCCAACAAAGATGAGGTTCTGGTGGTGGAGGAATGCAAACGACTCGCCGTGCCTTTCTTTGTCAGACGCTTCGAAACGGAAACGCATGCCTGGGAACAAGGGATATCTATTCAGATGGCAGCCCGTGACTTGCGTTATGCATGGTTTGATGAATTGGTTAAGGAACACGGCTACAACTTTATGGCTACCGGACACCATTTTGATGATTCGATGGAAACCATTGTGCTGAATTTGACGAAGGGGACTTCAGTAGAAGGGTTTGCAGGTATCCCTTTGAAAAATAGAAATATCATTCGGCCATTGTTATTTGCTACCCGCGCGAAAGTCTCGGAGTATGCAAGAAGCAAGGGGGTGAGGTGGCGAGAGGATGAAAGCAATCTCACAGACGACTATCAACGCAACTTCGTTAGACATCACGTCATACCAAAGCTGAAAGAATTAAATCCATCTTTGGAATCAACATGGCAATATGGCCTGGAAAAAATTGAGGGCGACCTGGAACTGCTGCATATCGGGTTCAATAATTGGAAAAAGGAAGCTGTCCTGGAGTCCAACGATAGAGTTGTTATCAAGAAAAAATTTCTTCAAAAATTTTATGCCGGTGCATCTCCTCTTTGGCGTTACATCAAGAGTTTTGCATTCAATTTCGAACAGGCTCGCGAAATTATCCATGCAATTAATGGTCAATCGGGGAAAAGATTCCTGTCTCCAACGCATATCCTGGTGATTGATCGCGATGAGTTAATCATTACAGCCCACTCGCAGGAATGGAATGCGGCAAAAGTTGAAAGCGGAGATCGTGAAGTGCCGTTGGGGCCCTGGCGAATGTTTTTCTCGACAGGAGAAACACCAACAATTAGTGCAGATAAAATGGAAGCCGCTCTTGATGCCGATTCATTGAAATTTCCCCTTACCTGGAGAAAATGGAAAAAGGGCGATGCTTTTCAGCCTTTGGGAATGAAACACAAAAAGAAACTCAGCGATTTCATGGTCGACAACAAGATCTCGATCGCCGATAAAAATATCACAACGGTTCTGGAGTCAGATGGCGAGATTGTATATGTAGTCGGTTGGCGGATCGACGATCGATTTAAGATACGAGAGTCGACAAAACGCGTATTAAATATTCGTGTGGCGAGGGTTTAAGCCACCACGACGATTCCTTAAATATGTTTCCAAAATCCCTTTGAATTGATAACTTGCGCCCCGGTTTCAGGGGGATGTTTTTCCTCATCTTGCAAAATGTTGAAATTCAATATTATATCAATTTGGAAATTCACATGATCTATTCAGCAGGCGAATACCTTTTTAAAAAACAAAATCAATAGCATTATGAAAGTAACTGTGGTTGGCGCCGGTAATGTGGGCGCAACTTGTGCTGATGTATTAGCCTATCGTGAGGTAGCTAACCAGATAGTATTACTGGACATTAAAGAAGGCCTTGCAGAAGGTAAATCCTTGGATATTTGGCAAAAGGCCCCGATAGACCTGTATGATAGCCGGACTGTTGGCGCCACTAACGACTATGCAAAATCAGCGGGCTCTGACATTGTGGTGATTACATCAGGGCTTCCAAGAAAACCCGGGATGAGCCGTGACGACCTTATCGGTACAAATGCAGGAATCGTAAAATCGGTAACTGAAAACATCATCAGGCATTCGCCAAATGCGATCATCATTGTGGTATCTAACCCACTCGATGTCATGACGTACCAGGCGCACATAACCTCACGGTTGCCGCGTACCAAGCTGATGGGCATGGCCGGGATTCTTGATACAGCCCGCTACCGCGCGTTCCTGGCTGAAGCACTGAATATTTCACCAAAAGACATTCAAGCTATGCTCCTGGGAGGACATGGCGATACGATGGTACCACTGCCGCGTTACACGACGGTTGCCGGAATTCCTGTAACGGAGTTGATAGACAAAGACAAGCTGAACGCTATTCTTGAAAGGACCAAAGTTGGCGGCGGCGAATTGGTAAAGCTTATGGGTACTTCGGCGTGGTATGCACCCGGATCTGCTGCGGCTCAAATGGTAGAGGCAATTGCCCGCGACCAAAGACGGGTATTCCCGGTTTGTATGAAGTTAGAAGGCGAATATGGAATCAAGGATTGTTACCTTGGTGTCCCTGTGGTTTTAGGTAAGAGTGGTATTGAAAAAGTGATCGAACTCGATCTTAATAAAGACGAAAAAGCATTGCTTGAATCGAGCCGGAAAGCTGTGAGGGAAGTGATGGATGTGTTGGAGAAGATCGGATGATCTATCCGTTATCCGTTAACCGTTAATCGTTAACCGTTAATAGTTAATAGTTAATAGTTAATAGTTAATAGGGGTAGCGAATAAGGCGTGCACTATGCGACGCCATCCCTATTCCCTACTCCTTATTCCTTTTTTTCTAACTTAACAAAGTAGGATTAATAGTTAGTAGTTAACAGGGTGCCCTCGAAATGATTTTGCCTGATCGAAGTTATATGTGGAAATCTTGTTGACGCGCTCACTACCGTTATGCGTTTTGCTTTCTGCGTTATGCCTTTACGAAGTGATATTCACCAACAATGAAGAGACTCATCTCCTGGCTGATCCGCTATGTTCCCCGCAAATATCTTCAGCGGGTAAGCTCGGCAGGGGTTAAGGTCGCTGGTATTTTTTACCTCGGGGATAAGGTACAATGTCCGATTTGCGGCAAACACTATCGAAAATTTTTGCCATATGGGAGGATCAAGCCGCGGGAAAACGCTTTATGTCCCAATTGCCTTTCATTGGAGCGGCACCGGCTCATGTGGCTTTATCTTAAAGAAAGGACTCCATTTTTTTCAAGTAATCTTGATGTCCTCCATATTGCGCCGGAGGTTTGCTTTATCAAGCGGTTTGAAAAATTGCACCGTACCGGATATGTTACTGCGGATATTGAATCACCGTTGGCAAAAATAAAAATGGACATTCATCAGATTCCATTTGGTGAGAATACCTTTGATGTAGTCCTGTGCAACCATGTTCTTGAGCATGTCAGAGATGATATAAAAGCCATGCAGGAAATCCATCGCGTGCTCAAGCCGGGCGGGTTTGCTATTTTACAGGTACCGTTCTTCAATCCTGTGCCGGATACTACCTTTGAAGACAATACCATCATCGACAAGCGTGAACGTGAAAAAATTTTCGGTCAGGATGATCACGTCAGGAAATATGGCCGGGATTATCCTTCCCGTATCCGGAAGGCCGGTCTTATACCCAAAGAAGATCACTTTGTTAATGAACTGGATGATGATATCCGGAAAAGGTTTGGTTTGGTGAGGGGAGAGGTCGTTTATGTTGGGAGTAAGGGGTGAGAGTAAGTTAGAAGTTATTGGTAAGTGGTAAATAGTAAATAGTAAGTAGTAAGTAGTAAGTAGTAAGTAGTAAGTAGTAAGAGTAGGCACACCCACACGATTAACTAATAACTAATAACGGCTAACGGTTAACGGCTAACGGTTAACGGCTAAC
>CAMLER010000347.1 GCA_946478915.1 uncultured Chryseolinea sp. | reverse complement strand
ATGGATTTGTCCGCCATGTGTGAATATTTTTTGATCTTAAGAAGTTATTTCCGTTCGATTGCCGCGACCTTGTCAAGTCTTCTGCGGTGTCTTTCGCCTCCGATGAATTTTGCGTTTAAGAATGACGATATCAGTTCTTCAGCAATCTTCACTCCGATAACGCGGCCTCCCAGGCAGATTAAGTTCATGTCGTCATCTTCAACGCCCTGATGCGCTGAAAAAATGTCGTGAATAAGCGCTGCCCTCACGCCCGGCACTTTATTAGCACCAATGGAGGCACCGACGCCGCTACCACAAATTGCAATGCCTTTGAGTTCCCCCGCAGCCACCGCCTTTGCTAACGGAATTACAAAATCAGGGTAATCGTCCGAAGCGTCATAGCTATTGGCTCCGAAATCTGTAACATCATGTCCTTTGGAAACAAGCCATGCTTTAATTTCTTCCTTGAGAGCAAACCCTCCATGATCTGCTGCAATTCCGAGCTTCATTTTTTTGTACTTAATGTTAACAAAGATCCTCTCTTATTTTCCAAGAAGCTTGCGCGCTTCCTTGACCACATTGTCAACCGTGAATCCGAACAACTTCATCAGATCTCCAGCGGGCGCAGAGTCTCCAAAGGTTGTCATTCCAACGATGGAACCCTCATCTGTCACATACTTGTGCCATCCCAACACTGAGCCTGCTTCGACAGCGAGTCTTTTACGTATCGCAGGTGGCAATACTTTCTCCTTATAAGAAGTGTCCTGCTTTTCGAACAGCTCCCATGACGGCATACTTACAACACGCGCCGCGATACCCTCTTCTTTCAATTTACTTTGGGCATCCAGTACCAAGGAAACCTCGGAGCCGGTAGCCAGCAGAATAAGTGAAGGGTTGTCGACATCAGAAAGAATATAAGCACCTTTCTCCAGTCCGGTTGCAGGGGCATATTTTGATTGGTCAATTACAGGGAGTCCTTGTCTGGTCAATACGATGGCAACCGGGCCATTACGGGATTCTATTGCTACTCTCCATGCCTGAACAGTTTCATTGGCATCAGCCGGTCGGATTACCAGCGTATTGGGAATCGAGCGCAACGATATCAATTGCTCTACAGGTTGATGTGTTGTCCCGTCTTCGCCCAGGCCGATGCTGTCGTGTGTGTAAACATAAATGGGACGAATCTTCATAATAGCAGCCAACCGTATGGGTGGGCGCATATACTCCGAGAAGATGAGGAACGTCGCCCCATAGGGAATAATCGCCGGCGTAAGGGCCATACCATTGAGAATAGACCCCATGGCGTGCTCACGAATACCAAAATGGAAATTTCGCCCACTATAGTTATCAGGCGAGAATGATTGATATTTCTTTAAAAGCGTTTCGGTAGAAGGTGCCAGATCCGCAGAGCCACCAATGAGTGTTGGCAATGCATCCGCTATGGCGTTCAGTACTTTCCCCGACGCCTGACGTGTTGCAATTTTTCCATCTTCGGGTTTGAACGAAGGAAGTTTCTCCTTCCACCCTTCAGGCAATTGATCTTTGCTGAGGGCTTCAAATTCTCTTGCTAATTCAGGATGAGCCTTTCGATACTCATCAAAAAGTGCGTTCCATTTTTTTTCCAGATCAGCTCCTCTCTTACCGCACTTTCTATAGAAATCCAGGACTTCATCTGGCACCACGAAATGTTGAGCAGGATCAAATCCAAGATTTTCTTTTACCAACTTAACTTCCGCATCGCCCAACGGAGAACCATGCGCGCCGGCTGTGTTTACTTTGTTGGGGCTACCAAATGCAATTTGTGTTCTTACATTGATGATCGATGGTTTTGAAGTTTCGGCTTTCGCTTTTTTAATTGCTTCAGAGATCGCTTCTACATCATTACCATCTTTTACGATTTGAACGTGCCACCCATAAGCATCGAAGCGTTTTGCCACGTCCTCGGTAAAAGCTATCGCCGTATCCCCTTCGATCGAGATATGGTTATCATCATATAGATAAATAATGTTGCCAAGCTTCAAGTGCCCTGCAAGCGATGCAGCCTCTGCGCTAACACCTTCGTTCAAATCGCCATCGCTGCAAATCGCATAGATATTATAATTGAAAAGATCGAAGCCTGGTTTGTTATAGCGAGCGGCAAGAAATTTTTGACCGATCGCAAAGCCTACTCCGTTTGCAAAACCTTGCCCTAGTGGTCCCGTTGTAACTTCAATTCCCTTTAACAAACCAAACTCCGGGTGTCCTGGTGTTTTGCTATGGAGCTGCCTGAATTTTTTCAGATCCTCCATTGAAATATCATACCCCGTCAGGTATAGGTAGATATATTGCAGCATACATCCGTGTCCGGCAGACAATATAAAACGATCCCGATTTAGCCAGTCTGGGCTTTGAGCATTGTAGTTCATGGCCTCGCTCCAAAGGACGTGTGCCATTGGTGCCGCACCCATCGGCATGCCGGGGTGGCCCGAATTTGCTTTTTGGACAGCATCCGCTGCCAATACCCGTACCGTGTTAATTGAAGTCTGAACCAGGGTTTGATCTTTCTTTTGCATTTCTCAGCTGAGTTTGATGTTTGTTTTTTTAGGGAAAAATAAATTATTTATAGAACGTATAACATTTCACGTTGCCAGACCTTCGCACCACCCCTTATCCCATCAACGTTAGACACCAGAGTTACGGAATTCCCGATATCAAAATTGATCTTCTTTGAATTTCCTCCTCCTATGTACAAATGATCATAGTTAAATACAGTTTGCAGAACAGGTATAATTTTTTTCAAGCGCTTATTCCATTTTTCAAGTCCAACTTCAGTCAATGCCCGTTCTCCAATATAATCGTCGTAAGTTCGGTCTTTTGAAAAGGGGTGATGAGCTAGCTCAAGGTGAGGAAGAAGGCTACCGTCCAGAAAAAAAGCAGTTCCGAAACCAGTGCCCAACGTCAATACCAGTTCCAGCCCCTGCCCGCTGATTACACCAAGTCCTTGCATATCTGCATCATTCAAGACGCGTACAGGTTTGTTGAGAGCCGTGGTGAGCATTTCACACAGGTTCACACCGGCCCACCGCGCGGTTCCAAGATTTGGTGCTGTATGGATAATGCCTACCCTGGTATACCCTGGAAACCCAACGGAAACTCTGTGAAAGGCCTGAAAATCCTTAATCAGCACTAAAATTGCCTGAATCACATTATCCGGATCGGGCAAGGTGGGGGTATCAATCTTCTGGAAATCCATCAACATATTGCCCTCAAGATCCAGAATCGTGGCTTTAATGCGCGAACCTCCAATATCAACTGAGAGAATCTTTTCGCCAAAAGCGGGACTTTGCATGCATTAACCGGTTTGCCTGAAATAAAAAATCTGCCAAAGATAGTAGAAATACACTGTTGTGACAGATAAGTTTTCATTTCACCATCATAACGGCTCCATTTCCCTTCGCAAAACGGCCAAAAGGCAAAGGGTTATCGGCAACATACAGTGCTTAAAAGTTGAAGATAGCGTCAAGGATAGAAGGGCGCAGCAAATTATCGAAGATGATGGGGCTCCCCAGATTGAATGTGCGTATAGGCCTACCGGTAAACGTACCAGAACGAGTTAAGTTGTAACGATTATGAAGATTGCAAATGAAAGACCGCTCCGTTCAGGTTGTCGCTTATCTTAATCTGACAGGCTAACCTGCTTTGAGAAGTGCACCTTGGAAGCTGATCGAGCATGTCCATTTCTATATCTGTGGCCGCCGGGAGTTTGTCGATTCCCTCGGCCACCTCCACCTGGCAGGTTGCACACAGTGCCATACCGCCGCATGTTGCGAGAATGTTATACTCGGAAGCCTTTAAAACCTCCATTAAGTTCAAATTAATTTCTTCAGGGACCTCAATTTTTTGAGAATTCCCATTCCCGTCTACAACATCAAAAGCTATCATAAATATTAAAAGGCATTAATGCCATTTACAGTAGTATACTTGAAACTAAGTTTCTGATTGGGGTAAACATGTTTAAAAGCGCTTTGAGCCATCAAAGCTGCCTCATGGAAACCACACAATATTAGCTTCAGTTTACCAGGGTAGGTATTGATATCTCCTATGGCATAAATTCCGCCTACATTTGTAGAATAATCCAGTGTGTTAACTTCAATGGCGTTCTTATCAATATTTAATCCCCAGTCTGCAATTGGTCCGAGCTTCGGACTTAATCCAAACAACGGAATCATATAATCTGCATCGAGCTTATTAACCACCCCCTGCTTGTCGATTATCTCAACTGCGTTTAAGACGCCATTACCCTTAAGTGCATGCAGGTTTGAGTTTAACATCAGGTTCAGCTTGCCGGCTTTTGCAAGGTGAAACACTTTTTCTGTTGAATCAGGTGCACCTCTGAAGGATTCATTTCGATGTACCAGTGTAACGCTCTCAGCAATCTCTGAAAGATAAATGGACCAGTCCAACGCGGAATCACCTCCACCTGCAATTACAAGTTTCTTATTTCGAAATTTGTCTGGATCCTTTACCATATACACCACACCCTTGCCTTCAAAATGATCGAGGCGCTCCAACTCCGGCTTCCGCGGTTCAAAGCAACCCAGTCCTCCGGCGATTACTATAACCTTAGCCTTGATTTCAGTGCCATCAGAAGTCGTAATAAGGAATTCATTCTCCTCCGTTTTTTCCAGTCTTTCAACGCGCTCTCCCAAGGTAAAGGTGGGCTTAAACGGAAGGATCTGCTCCTGAAGCTTCTCGACTAGCTCCTCAGCTTTGATCTCTGGATATCCAGGAATGTCGTATATAGGCTTCTTCGGATAAATCTCCGATAACTGACCGCCGATCTGAGGTAACACGTCTACCAGATGACAACGCATTTTTAACAGCCCGGCTTCAAAAACTGAGAATAAACCTACCGGTCCCGCACCGATCACGCAAATGTCTGTTGTTATCATCTCTTTTCTTTTTCCTAAAAATACGAAAAACGTGACTTACTAATAATTAGTATAACAACTATTTTTAAAAAAAATTTACGTTTCGTCGTTATTTTAAGTTGACGTAAATAGCATTCAAAATGCGCTTAAACTGGGAAAAATCGCGCTCGGTCAAACCCTCCCATGCCTTCAACCTTACTTCCTTTACTTTTGGCTTCATTTGTTCGACTCGTGCGCGACCCTGCGCTGTCAGGCATATATTAAATGACCTGCGGTCATCCGGATGAAGTTTACGCTTGGTAAGACCCTTTTCGCACAACAAATCAATTATCCGGGTAAGTGTGGGGGTGTCTTTAAAAACCAATTCAGCGAGCTCCTTCTGATTAAGGTCATCGTTGTCATACAAGTGTCTCAAAATCAGCCATTGATCAACTGTGACATTGAAGCCAAGCTCCTTGAATCTTCTTTGAGCATATTGCTTAACCCTTCTTGCCGTGCGATCCAGCAAAAAAGAGTACATGCTGTACGGTTCTTCGTCCATCGATAGTTAGTATGACAACAAAAATAATAAAATGCGCGAGAGCTCAATCGTTCCCATCCACACGCCTGCATGCGTGATGCATTGCTATCAGACGTGTGGAATATCAATTATCCCTATTTTGTCAAGTTAGAAAAAAGGAATAGGGAATAAGGAATAAGAATGGGTCGCAAAGTGCGCGCCTTATTCCCTATCCCCTCCTTCAAAAATCGCAAACATGACAAGTAGGATTATTACTTAAGGTTAGCTGAAAAAGTGAAAATGAAAATCAAAACGCTGAACTAACTCTAAAAGAGAAACTTTTTTGATTCCTTAGATAAAGTAAGTCCAAGAAAAAACGATCGCTATCTAAATTTTGCATGCACTTAATTCTGTTATCATGGCTTGATAAGTTTTCTGTACCTATCCACTTTTTCTTTTGCTCACCCAAAAGAAAAAGTTCCAAAAAG
>CAMLER010000346.1 GCA_946478915.1 uncultured Chryseolinea sp. | reverse complement strand
GTTTATATCTATCTTCAGGCAGCCTCAATTTTCTACGTATAGCCTGGCCGGTGCCTTTTCATTCTCTACATTATTCATTTACGTTGCCGGTTCGCCGGTGATATTCATGGAGAATTACAATGTTAGTCCACAGATGTACGGAGGGATTTTCGCGCTTCTTTCAGTGGGTTTTATCGGCGGTAGCCAATTGAATATCCTGATCAATAAGAAATTTTCGAGCGAAAAGATCTTTAACGCTGCCCTCACCACGCTTGTTGCAACAGCAATTCTTTTTCTCATTGGCTCCTGGAATAATCTTTATGGGCTGGAAGGGACTATTGCAATCTTTTTCGTTGCATTAACGTGCCTCGGATTTACTAATCCAAATGCCACCGCTTTGGCACTTTCGCCTTTTTCAAGAAATGTCGGCAGTGCTTCGGCATTATTAGGATTTTTACAAATCGGAGTTGCCGGACTGGCGTCGGGGTGTATTGGGCTTTTAAATTCTTCGGACAGCGTACCAGTTGCGGCAACCATGACAATTACATCCTTCCTGGCATTGGTAATATTGAGATCCGGACGAAAACGAATGGAACAGGCAGTAGCTGCGCTGTCATAATATTCTGATTGGTCAGCAATTTCCGGCAAGTTTTTTACGGCCGTGTTTCCGATATTGGATGCTTCTTAAAGCTAGAACGAACCCAGTAATTGCACCTCATTCATTTTGAAGCCATGACAAACAAACAATTTTCAGCAATGGCGCTGTCCTTTCCAGACACAGAGGAAAATCCTCATTTCGATCGGCGGGCTTTTAAAGTTAAAGGAAAACGGATATTTGCTACACTTCACGAAGAGACTTCAACCGCTAACCTCAAGCTCACTCCAGAGGATCAGTCAGTCTTCTGTTTGTTTGATCAGAAAGTGGTTTACCCGGTGCCCAATAAGTGGGGTATTCACGGATGGACAACTTTTGATTTGAAGAAAGTGCCAAAGGAACTAATGCTCGATGCATTGAACATGGCTCGCAACGCAGTGCATACTGTAAGAAAAACAAAACGGTAATTAATGCAAACGATACCGAAGAATTGCCATTAAATTTTTCCCTATGATCAGCTATATTTTACTCTTGGCTATAAAAAGTTACGTTTAATGGATTATCTTGGAGGATAATTTGGCTATTGTATGCGCTATCACCTTTCCTGGCTTATTGACCAGTTCGACAAGGGGGAATATCCTGAGGTAATTCTTTTTTGGGGACACCTTAACCATAATCATACAAAGCAAGGCGAATACATGTTGAGCCAATGGTATCCATCCCCTTTTTCTGTGAATGAAACAGTATATAAATCTGCAGGGCAATGGATGATGGCCCGAAAGGCACTGATATTTGGCGATAGGAAAAGTTATAAAAAGATCATGGATGCCGATACTCCGGACCAAATCAGGTTTCTTGGAGGCTCGATCAGTGGTTTTGATGAGACGATCTGGAGCGAGCGAAAATACGAGATCGTGAGAGAAGGGAATTTTCATAAATTTAATCAGAATAGAAAATTGCGGGCATATTTGATGAGTACGGGGAATGCTGTTCTTGCTCAGGCAAATCCCTTTGACAAGGTATGGGGGATCGGACTTTCAGCTGAAGCAAAAAATATTTCGGACCCTTATACGTGGGAGGGACTGAATCTTCTCGGCTTTGCACTTATGGAAATTCGTGAATATTTGAGGAATTTTGCACAATTGACTTCAAATAGCCCTGATTCCTCAAGCGAAAGGAGCAAGCAATCGGTAGTGATTTGATTATAGGTCTCCGTTACAGGAGTACGTTCCGAACCTTCAAGAGTGTTCAAGCGTTCCGGGATATGAACGGGGCTTGTCACCGAACTTGTTCTGTTTGAGCCAACATAGATCAGAACCATACGTATATATTTAAGCAGTTCCGAAAAATTATGGCAGTTACAAAGAAGTTAAAGCTCTATCCAAAGGAAAAATATGTTGTACTTCCCATTAAGAAGTCCCCAAAGGGAAACGCATACGCATTAACGAACTATGGCCGTGTAATAAGTTATACGACCAAACCAGAAGAAGGCCATTTTCTCAAACATGGATCGATCTCGAATTACCCTGGCATAGCTGTCAGATCCAAAGACAGAAACTATACTTTTCTGATACACCGACTTGTTGCCAAGTATTTTGTAAAGCAGCCAAGTGCTAAGCACAAGTTTGTTATCCATCTTAACTATGTTAAGGATGACAACTTTTACAAGAACTTAAAATGGGTAACCCATGATGAAAAGTTTAAACACGCCACCCTAAACCCTAATCGCAAACGCATTGGCAATCAAAAGCTAAAGGAAAGCCAGGTTAGGATGATTAAGAAAAAATTGGAGTCTGGAAAATCCACCCTAAAATCAATCGCCAGTCAGTTCGGAATAACTGATATGCAGGTGCACCGGATCAAGACGGGAGAGAACTGGGCACATATAAAATAGTTTATCCTACTTTGTCAAGTTAGAAAAAAGGAATAAGGTATAAGGAATAAGGTACAGGGTATAAGGTATAAGGTATAGGGTGCGACTGAAGAAGATTTCAATTTCTTTTCCTATGGTGGAATTACATGCCAAACCCAATGAAGGATATTTTAGTTATTAGTCCTACTTTGTCAGCTTACACATTTACATAATAAAGGATTGATGAAATACAAGGTCACGACGGGCACAAAGTCCCACAACGGGCACGGCGAGAACTGCGTCGTGTTCGTGGTGCCTCTCTTTGTGGTCTTCGTGACCCTGCATTTATTGAGCGCATTGGCAGTAGCCCATACACAATCACAAGTTGACAAAGTAGGATTAACTATTAACTAATAACCATTAGAAAGCGAACCGTGCCAAAAATTCCCTTAACTCTTCCTTAAGTAATTTCGGGTTAGTGATGCCTAAGGCACTGTTAACCATTGCATTAGGTTTGACTTTAAGCTCATGAAGCTTGAGGTGCTGGTTGATAAAGATAAACTCGAGATCGGGGATTAGTTGCTTGAGATCGTCAACGATATCGAACACCCGGATAGAACGCTCGACCAGGTTGTACGTTCCGCTTGGAAGATCACTTGACAACAAGTTGTTTAACGCTTTGGCAACCAAGTCGATATGAATAAAAGTCCTCGACTGCCTTCCGTTGCCCTGCACTGTAACTACCCGGTTAAAATTCGCTTCGAAAGCAAATTTGTTAATCACCGAATCGAACCGCATACTCTTGCTATAGCCGTATACATTCCCGCATCGGAAAATGTAGGTGTCTCTTTTATCCATTAGCCTCCGCACATGCTCTTCTCCCCTGAATTTCGAGATTGCATACAAGGTGCTGGGATTCGGCGTCGCGCTCTCATCTACTTCTTCATCACTCGAACCATAAATGCCTAAGCTTGAAACATATACAAACTTTCTGACAGAAGGAGTCTCTTCCACTGCATAAACAAGTTCGGCCGTTCCCCAGTGGTTTACCTGCTCATACGCATGTGAATCGGATGGTGCAAATGGAGTGGTTACTTTGGCTGCCAGGTGGAAAACGATATCAACGCCGCTCAGGACTTTTCTGAGTGATCTGGAGTCCAGTAGCTCACCTTTTACGAACGATAACTTTGGATGCCGCTGGAATTTAAGACCGAGGAACAAATTATAGTTCAAACGGCTTAGGTTATCATAGATGATAACCTCTTTAACTGCCTCATTTGAAACCAACCAATTGGCTAACTCAGTGCCAATGTAACCGGCACCTCCGGTGACTAATATCTTCATCCCTGTTTCTACTTATTAATTAAATCCGTATGAAGTCCGCACTCGATTTTGTTCATTCCAAACCAACGAGCTTCGCGTTCCTGCATTTCGGGATCCAATTTACGAGTGCATGGCTCACAACCTATGCTGAGATATCCTTTTTCTTCCAATGGGTGCTTTGGTAGGTTATGTTCTTTTTGATACTGCCAGATCATGCGCGCATTCCAATCAAGCATAGGATGATATCGAAGGCAACCGTGCTTGGCCGGTTGTTCCGCTTTCATAGCGGCACGCACTGCGCTTTGGTCGGCGCGTACACCGTTGATCCAAACATCGTGAGCCATGAGAATAGCGTCCATCGGTTGGGTTTTATTAAGATAGCAGCAATGGTCCGGGTCGGAGGTAAACAGCAGCCGGCCGTCAGCATCCCGCTGCATGTACTTGGGTACATCGGACTTCAGGTCAATTGTATTCAGCCCATACAGGGATGTGATGTGGTCCCTGAACTTTACAGTCTCAGGAAAATGATAACCTGTGTTGATGAAATATACGGGAATACTTCGGTCTATTTGACTCAGGATATGGACCAGGACCAGGCTGTGTGACTGAAAAGATGAAGTAGTAAAAAGGCTTTTTCCCTCAGCTTTATACCGCTCTATCTGGCTCTTGATTTCCTCAATTTTCATTTAACCTTCACTTTACTTAAATGATATAAGTCATTAATATTCAAATAAAATCTAAAGTACTTGTAAATAAATACTTCAATCTTATATATTCGTTTTTCGATTACCAAAACTTTTTAACCTTTGCACGCTAAATATCGGATTCTTTTAGTTGTCCTGCTCACTCTTATCGCTTTTTGCAGCCCGGTTGTGTTGTAAGGAGCATCATTGAATGCTTCAATTTCAGAGTCAGGTTTATGCTATAACGTAAATGGATGGAAAACATTCCATTAGCCGGTAATCGGTCATCAAGTGATCGGGTAATCGGTCGGCTCGAACGCAGTGCATCAGTAATAATGATAGCGCGCTAAGGTTTGTTTGGCTGTATGACAGTATATTAACGAGCACCCCTGGCTGGGTCGACTTTGTAACGACGACACCTGAGGCTCGGGCCGATCCCGATAACTATCTGATAACTATCGGGACCGATCACCGATAACCTTTTTACAAGTCTGCTCACGTCGAGACCGAACCGATTATCTGGTAAAAGGTAATCGGTGACTGGCTCCGCTTTTTGGGCGTTTAATCAAAGAATTTTGGTCATCCGGGTTTTTCGGATGTATGAAAGAAGTAATCGGTCGGCTCGAGCATGATTTTGTACGAACTTGACTCAAGCGAACTGATTACCTGCTTACGACATGGCCTTACGTTTATTTCCGGATGACCTGATTACCGTTATTAGTTATTAGTTAATCGTGGGAGTGGGTCTTGGGTGTGCCCTCGATTGGATATCGTGCGAACTTTGTTCGAGCGCACCGATTACCTTTTACCAATTACCTTGTCCCTTTTAACTCCTATCTTAGCCCTCCCCGAAAGGGAACCTTTTATTTTAAACCATGTTATTTGAGAACCATGAAGGTAAAGGTATCGCGGAAGGAACATTTTAACGCAGCACATCGATTGTACAACCCCGATTGGTCTGACGACAAAAATGAGAGCGTTTTTGGAAAGTGTAGCAACCCCAATTATCATGGCCATAATTACGAAATTATCGTTAGTGTAATAGGTGAACCAGACCCGAAAACGGGATACGTTTTCGACATGAAACGCCTGAGCGACCTCATCCGTGAAAATGTGCTTATCAAACTGGATCACAAGAATTTAAACCTTGATACAGACTTTTTTAAGAACTTAAACCCGACAGCTGAAAATATCGCTATTGTTATTTGGCGGATACTCAGACAAAAAATAGATCCAAACTTCGAACTGAAAATCACCCTTTATGAGACAGAAAGAAATTTTGTTGAATATCCAGCCTCTTAACACGGACGATGATTTCGATGACAACCACTATTTGTCATCCTTTGAAACTCCCCTCAGACCTGATGCATTTGACGTTGATGACGAAGTCAAGATAGAACGCATCGAGAAACACTTTCGTGAGATCATGACTATCCTTGGACTGGATCTCACCGACGATAGCCT
>CAMLER010000345.1 GCA_946478915.1 uncultured Chryseolinea sp. | reverse complement strand
AAAAGGTATTTCATTGGAGGAGGCAAGGACTCAGGTTTATCGAACCGCAGCCCAGGTTCACTGGGACGGATTGTATTATAGAAAAGATATTGGACAGGATTTAATGAACTATAAAGTTTAGAAGATGGGATGCTCGTGTGGTACTACCAAAGACGGGACCGTCGCCGGATGTAAAAATAACGGTGCCTGTAATACAGGTGGCTGCAATAAAATGAACGTATTTGACTGGCTTTCCAACATGGATATGCCTGCGGAAGATAAATTCAGAATAGTTGAGGTGAGGTTTAAGAACGGCCGCAAGGAATTCTTCCGCAATGCCGATAATTTCAATTTGACCACGGGAGATGCGGTTGTTGTCGAAGTTCCCAACGGTCATCATATTGGTTATGTCTCGATGCAGGGTGAGTTGGTTCGCCTCCAAATGCAAAAGAAAAAAGTGAATAACGACGATGATGTAAAAAAGATCTATCGGCTTGCGCATCAAAAGGACCTGGAGAAGTTCGAAGATGTTAAGAAGAGAGAACTTCCTACGCTGTATCGAACCCGGGAGATCATAAGGGATCTGCGCCTGGAGATGAAACTTTCGGACGTTGAATACCAGGCGGACAATATGAAGGCAACTTTTTTCTATTCTGCCGATGACAGGGTCGATTTCAGGGAGCTAATCAAAATACTTGCCGGTGAGTTTAAGATAAGAGTAGAGATGCGACAGATCAGTCTGCGCCAGGAAGCCGGTAGGCTTGGCGGTATTGGAGTTTGCGGCCGGGAGCTCTGTTGTGCAACTTGGCTGAGCGATTTCAAAAACGTTTCCACCAGCGCGGCCCGGTATCAGAATCTTTCGCTTAACCCAAGTAAGCTCTCAGGACAATGTGGACGGTTGAAATGTTGTCTCAACTATGAACTTGAAACGTACATGGAAGCGCTTGAGGACATACCGAAGATCGAGGGTCCATTGCTAACGGATAAGGGTGAAGCAACGCTGCAAAAAACAGACATCTTCCGAAAAATAATGTGGTTTGGTTTTAACGAAGAAAATACGTGGTATCCACTGAACATTCAGCGCGTGAATCAAATCCTCAAGATGAATCGCGAGGGAAAGAAACCTGCAACGCTTGAGATAGATGTAGAAGCGGAAAAAATTCCAGTAGAAACCCTAAACAGCGACCTGGCCAGGATGGACCAAAAGTTTAAGGGCAAATCAAAGAAACGGAAGAAGAAAAAGTCCGGCGGACCAGATCCCCGCGATCCCCGGCGTCACAACAGAAACAATCGTAAACCGAAACCCGGCGATCAAAGATGAGAGGTTTGGTTTTTCTATGCATTGTTTGTGGAGTTCTATCAGGCTGCGATCAATCAAGGGTATACGAGCAAAATAAAGATTTTCCTGAACGATATTGGATGGTCAGCGAAAAACCCGAGTTTGAATTCACGATAGAACAACCTGCAGATAGATATACGTTGTACGGAAATATCCGAAATTCGGTTTCGTATCCTTATGCCCGCATCTTTTTTAATTATTATTTACAAGATTCGACTGGTACAGATATAGAAACAAAATTGGAATCTCAGTATTTATTTGACGCGAAGACCGGAAAGCCATTTGGCAATAGCGGCCTGGGCGATATTTATGATCACCGCGGAAGATATAAGATCAAACTGGAGCAACTAATGCGCGTGGATACCCTGAATGGAATTTTGGCTGTAGGTGTCCGCATTGAGAAGTCCAATCCTCAATAGGCTATACGCAGCAGATCAATCAGTTTTGAGAACATCACCGGGTGTTCCAAAATATTTTTCCCGAAGCTGATTATATTTTTCCTCATGCTCGGGCTTGATGGGCTCGCCGTTAACTTTCAAGGCTCCGTTGTAGAACTGGATAGCTTCTAATTTTTCCCCTTCATCAAGATATCCATCCTTGATTAACTCTTCTCTCAGTATGTTTTCAAACTTTCTGCTTTTCTCTTCAAAGGCCTTGTGCTGTTTTTCAAATTCCCGATGATGTTTTTCAAATTCTTCATGGAAGTTTTCACTCATGTTATGCAAGTCTTCTCCTAACCTTTCGAAGCGGTCACCCTGTAATGCCATTTGCTCGGCATGCTGGGCAAATTTTTCAGCGTGAGCCTTAGCCCATTCTTCCTGCCTTTGTGCAAAATCGTGCATTTTTACTTCGAAGTCTTTGCCTAATTTATCGGTTAGGTTGTGCTGGATTTCATCCATCATTTTTTGAATGTCCTTTTCATTCTTGTCGTAGAAGTCACCAAACCTGGATCTGAATTTTTCCTCAAACTGTTGGCTGAATTCTTCCCAATCATGGTCGTTCCAATCCAAATGTGGAGCTTCAAATTCCTTCAACAACACCATAGGTGGCATCATGCCCGCAACATCCGGCATTGGTGGAAGATCAAAATCCGGAACAGGGGGTGCGTAAGAAAAGCTTTCGTCAACTTCCTGCTCAACGTTTTCTTCTACTTCAATTTTCTTGTCAACGTCAACTTGTTCGTTAAGCTCGACTTCATTGTCTGGGGCAGAAGCTCGATTTTTTTGTTGTCTTTTAGCTGGTTTGGTCTTTTTGTCTTTCTTAGTGGTATCCTGTACAACGATCGCGTTATACGAATAATCGGCGTCCTGGCTGGAAGGCCCGGTGGTAGTTGAGATCCACGAAGCGCAGGCGAGGCCTACTACTAAGAGCACGGCCGGAATTATTTTTCCGCTACTGTAATGGGGATGAGTGGATTTTTCCATAAGTCTTTTGATTCTTTTCAATAGTTCATTTTTGCTTCCCATAAGCGATAATGATAAGGCGGTTCGGGATAACCGCGCTTCTTCCAGGGCTGCCAATGCCGTTGCATAAGCGGACGCATTTCCATGGTGATCCAAAACGGCGTCGTCGCAACAGTGTTCTCGTTCACTCCTGACCATGCTAGAAATCGCCCAGACAAATGGGTTGAAAAAGAAAATTGCTTCTACGAAAGATTGGAGCAAGTTGACGAGGTAATCCCGTCGCCTGATATGCATCAGCTCATGAATGAAGATCGTCTCAAGTTGTTCGGTTGAAAGATTGGATAACAAACCTATCGGTATCAAGATGAGGGGCTTGATGTATCCAATTACTACCGGAGCATCGATCGCCGAAGATTCTGCAAGGATAATTAGCCGTTTTATCTTTAGACGGGTTGATATTTTCTCGACATAATCTTTCCATTCATTTAAGACGGGGACAGCGCCTTGTCTCAGACGGTCTACGTAAGCCAACCCAATGAATATGCGCAAGAGAAAAACGCCGGCGCCAATGACCCACACCATTAAGAAAAGTGGCATAAACTTTTCTATTACAATTTGGGCACTTCCAACTAACGGCACTAATGCGACTGATGAGTCAACCAATCTTACAGATGTAAAGCTGTAGAATTCATCACTTCCGGAAATAGAAGTGTCGTTCGGTGAGCCTGAACTCAACGTTAAGAATGTAACAACTGAACAAACCACCACCAATAATAGCCCAACCGTTGCAATCCCATATCTTATCTTTGAGAGTCTTGTGGGGATGGTCCGTAGCAACACAGTCACCGATATAGTGATTAACATTCCCTGCCAAACGGAGTGAAGCAATGTATAACCGACCAGCTCAAGCCAAGAGGCATTAAAAAATTCAAGAATAGCTTTCATTTTTCATCTCCTTCAAGTCGTTCTAAATACTTCTTAATTTCCTGGAGGTCTTCCTTCGAAGAGTTCCGGTTTCCCAGAGCACTCAAGATCAACTGTGTTGCTGAGCCCTGAAAAACAGTTTGTATCATCTTGTCGACGATCTGCTGTTGTGCTTTTTCCATTGATGGAACCGCTTCATAAAGATGCAGTTTTCCTTTCTTTTGGCGTGTTAACAGACCTTTTTCATGCATGATCTGCATGAGCTTCAGGATGGTGGTGTACCCGTTTTTTTCGTCTCCTCCAAGTGCTTCATGTACATCTTTTACGGAGACAGAAACGTTTTTCCACACTATTTGAAGAATTTCCAGTTCTTTTTCAGTGGCTTTCACGGTCACAGTTTTAAATACGAATGATTTCGTAATACAAGTATACAAAGTGATATGTTTTCAACAAAGTTTTGTTACGAGAAATTTCGTAATAATGATATTTTTGCTTTTTGGTGAGACTAAATGCCTGCTTCGATTTGAAAACGCAGCTGCCACGCATCCTGCGCTGCAACACCGGATTGCAGGGCCGTGTTCTCCTGAAAGGTTATATCGGTTTGCACTTTTAACCGGTGGCCGCGAATATACTTGGAGGCACCGAGGGTATAATGTCTAAGTCTGGTCTCGTAGGCCGAAATATCTTTATTTGGACGAACCTCTGAAAACCTGGCAGCAAGCTCAAAGTTGTTTTGAAATAGATAGCCGCCTTGCGCGTTCAAGCCATGTCCCGTGAACACATGTCTCTCATCGCCAAGTCCGTTTGTTGTAACAGGATTTGAGGATCGACGATTGTGATATTCGGTGGCAAAGGACCAACCATTATACTTAAACAAGAAATCTATTATGTGGGTGTAGATATCGCGAGGTTCAAAAAGATATGTACCAAGTTGTCCACCAGTTCGTATTGCGTTTTGATTGCTGGAATAAGATAAACCTATAGAAATCCGGGGCTCAGCCTCTCGCTCAAGATCACCTTCGAAGTAATCTCCGTCGTCTGCAAATGTTCCTAAAGGAAGCAGTTCTATTCGTCCCGTATAAGCGAGACCATTATCTGATGACACAATATTTCTGCCGTCGCCTGAAGAAATTGCCCCTCTTAGTCCGTAGTGAAAATTCTTAATACTGTTATAATAATAGAGTTGAAGACCGAAGTCCCGGTCAACATTAAATGTCGAATTGACAATCGACCGGTCTGCAAATTGTAAATCCCCGGAAGAATTTATCCGCTGCCTGTTCCCAGGAAGCTTTGTCTGACCGATGCCAATAGAAAAATGATCAGTAGCTTTATAAATTACCATTGCATCCCGGATAATATTCGGGAATCCGGTATCATCAAAATCCATGTCGGCGCGCGTGAAGGAAAGTTGCAATACATAAGTAAGCCTGGGGTTGTAGATAAAACCATCGAACCGTAACCGCAACCTCCGGACCCTGGCCTCGACTTCAGAAATATTTAAGTCGCTTTCAGAAATTGACGTCATCGCCAGGCGATTCTGCATTCTGAAGCGGATGTTTAACATGAAAAGACTATCGGGTGAGGAAAATCCCAGACCGTCAGAAAACGAAAAATAAGGTGTTGGAAATGTCTCGACCTGTGAAAAGGCCTGGAGACTCAAAAGAGAAATGAAAGGAATCAGTATAAGTTTACGTCGCATCAAATTGCTTTTTTTGGGTTGCCAATTTTGAAAAACTTTAATAAACAAAAAAAAGCCCCGGGAACCACCCCGGGGCCTAAACCAAACCCCCTCGAACCAACACATCCATTTCCCAATGGCTTGGGAGGGAATCACAATCCTTAAACCACTTACTTAACAACTTCTGTAGCCTCAAGGTTCTCAAAAGAGAAATCTGTTTCATTGATTAAATCAATAAAAATTACAGACTCCTTCTGAACCTTTCCAGAGAGTATTTGTTTCGAGAGCTCGTTTAGTAGCTCTCGCTGGATAACTCTCTTCAGCGGCCTCGCTCCGAACTGCGGATCGAAGCCTAATTTGGCCAATCTTGCGCGAGCTGAAGGAGAGACATCGATCCTCACACCAGCTTCAAGCAATCTCTTTTCAATCAGGTTGACCTGAATATCTACGATCTTTCTGATATCGGCCTGCGTTAACGGCCTGAACATGATCACCTCATCTATCCGATTCAAAAATTCAGGACGAACGGTCTTTTTCAGCAGATCAAGAACCTCATCCTTGGTGCTTTCGACTACCTCGAAGTAATTCTCAGGGG
>CAMLER010000344.1 GCA_946478915.1 uncultured Chryseolinea sp. | reverse complement strand
GATATCCTTCCATCTCCGCCCTTGTTGGTGTTCTTCACCAACAAGCGCAGTCACGATAAGTCGGCACTACTTTTCACACGAAAGAGTTCGGGTAATTATCTTCTAAGTTTTTTCGGTTAACAACCGGTTATCGAAGCGAGCAGGTTTGTTGGTGAAGAACACCAACAAAGGCGTAAAGATTTCAATTACGAATAGAATGCGAAGTATAATTCCTGATTAACATCAGTGCGCGATACCGTAAAATATCATGGTTTGGTTTCTATTAAATGAAAATCTTTGGTTGTGCTTCCATGTCACAGATCATGGAGACAACAGTATTAAAATCATCATAAAACGGTTTGCTATGAAAACTATATTGATTCCCACCGATACTAAGAGCTTCAATTGCGCTCTCAGAACAGCTGCATCTTTCTTGCGTGGTAATACAGGTAAAATAATACTGATGCACAATGTCGAGACTTTGCTAACCAATTGGTCCAGGCTGAGCGAAAGGGAGAAACTAAACCATCCGGACGTCGCGCGCTACACGACCAAGGTTCAGCAAAAACTTCTCGAAATTACTTCGGCTGAGTTTTTGAATGGGCTACCAGTTGAAACTTTGATTACGTATGGTGTCACAAGTGATGAGATCCTTGACGCCGCGGCTGAAGCTCATGCAGACTTGATCATTATGCCATCCCATCGAAGCAAAGGATCAAACGGAGAATTCATTGGTTCGACGCTTCAAAAGGTAGTGCGCCAGGCTCCCTGTCCCGTGTTGTCCGTAAAGGAAGATATCGATACAACGAACCTGAAACGGATGGTTGTCCCTGCTTCTCTCAACTACGATATCAGCGAGCCATTTGATGAAGTCATTAAAATATCGAAGGCGCTCGGATCGGTCATTCAGCTATTATATGTGAATTCGCCACAGCACTTTAGGAATACTGGAGAAATCCAAAAACTTATATCTGACTTCAAAGCAAAGTATCCCAACGTGGCTATCGAAACAGCGGTGTATGATCATGTACAAGTTGAAAAGGCAATCCTGGAGTTTGTGGACATTTCTAAAGCAGATTGCATCGCGATGATAACATTTGAACACAAGCGTGCCCCCAGTTATCAACTCAGCACAACCGATTATATCTTACACCACGCAACCGTCCCTGTTCTCACGGTTTATGATGGCGTGAAAAACTTGAAGGGGAAACGACCGGTTGCGTTAGCGTAGTTTTCACGAAGGAAAGGATAAGGACGATCGGGTATAGGGTATACGGTATAAGAGAATCCTACCTTATACCTTATACCTCTCCCGATTGGTGACTCTAAGCGTATGCGTGGTTGGATCACGCGTAAAACGCAGCGTTACTGAACCCTCTCACTAATGGTGCTTTTCCCTTTATTTCTTTCCTTCCGATCCGATGTGAATTCTAAGAGATAAACCAACGATAACCTCATACCTTTATTTCTACCTTTTAGGCTATCCTGGTAATCAGCGGGCACTTGAAACTGTGAGCTCTGCGCGGTTCCAATTCGCGTATGTCCTATCTCATAACGGAAATCAACCATTATTTTTTGTTTGTCCATAGGTTCGAGTAACAACCCTCCGCCTATACTCATACCGAATTGAAGTCGATTCGCTTCTTTGATGTAAAGTAAATCCGGGTTGTTATGATCCGGCCTGGTACCAAAGGCAATTCTGTACTTTAATTGGGAAAAGCCATTTTCTATCAGGTCGCCTGACTTGATTACCCCTTTTCCGCCAAGCCAATAACTCGTGTTGGGTCCTGCATTGATGTACCACTTGAACTGCTTGTTCTTGAGCTTTCCTTTGAAGTGCATGGAGAAAAGTACCGGAATATCTATATGATGGTACACTACTTTATCATGCAAATCGGGATCAAGCTTACCCTTTGCAATTTTACCTTTTTGGGAATAGATGTATTCCGTATTGAGAAAATAGCGGTCTTTAACTTTAAAGGCGAGTACAAATCCGGCGTGAAAACCAGCCGTTGGACGGACATCAGCTACGGTTTTATACTTAGGATCATCGACGGACACCCACGACAACTGCGGCCCAACTTTAGCGCCGACGCGGATAATCTGCGCATATGTCATCTCCGTGCAGCCGATAAGGATCAGAACTGCAATGCATTTTCTCAACGCTATTAGTTTCATCTTGGGCCTATTGGTCACAAATTTGTCACCATTAATAATTGTGTGAAAAGGTCTTGAAAATTTTCTCTGTAAAGGCTGACATTATCGACCAATTCTTACACAGAAAATATATCTTAAAAGGATTACAAATTTATATCAGCACGAAGAAGCTAATTGCCTTAAAAAAAACAGCTGATTGAATCACCATTCGAAAGCCCTCTCTCGACTAGATTTTTTGGAATGCGTGTAGCTCTTACTTTGTTTCAGGCGGTTTTATGAAGATAATTTTACTGGGGTGTTTCATGTCGGTGCTATCGCTTTCTGTGTTCGCACAGGAGTCGAATTGTGGCGATGGCATTGACAATGACGGAGATGGATTCATCGATTGTTTTGATAGTAATTGTGCAACCAGCCTTTCCTGTAAAGATTTTTATGTAGGTCGGGACAAACTTTGTCAGGTTCCACCAACAGGTGTTGCCAAGTTCGAAATGAAACTTGGTGCAAAGTCAGCAGACCGTACAACCTGGACTTCGGGTACGATGGTGGTTGGCGATTTGGATAATGATGGCATTCCCGAAGTTGTAACGCTCCACCAGGACGATAAAAAGATTTACATATTAGATGGACGCGACCTCAGCAAAAAATATCCATTGGGTGGCGTGATAAAAGGGACAGCTGAATATTTTGATCACACTATTGGAAATGTTAAGCGCGACAATTGTGGAGATATTTTCATTGCTGAAAAGGAAGGAAGCACGTTTTACATTTCATCCTACGATTGCAAAGGAGTCTTGCAATGGCGGGTACCTGCGTATGGTCAACCAATCACCATGGGACTGGCCGATTTCGATGAGGATGGCAAAGTAGAGTTGTATTATCGAAATGAAATATTGGACGCTGAAACGGGTATGCGTCTGGTAAAAGGAAGCGGTAGCTGGACGACAATTGACGCCGGACCAGTAGCCGTCGATATATTGGATAATAGCGCTTGCACCGATTGTGCAGGTTTGGAACTTGTGCTCGGTGGAAAAATTTATGGTGTGAACCTGGGAGCACGTACCGTTGATGCCGGAACGCTTACGCTTGCTCAAAGCATTCCTGCCGGCGCCAGCTATTATCCCAAGCTAACAACTTTCGGCTGGGTAACTTCTCTTACCAGCGTGGCCGACTATAATCAGGATGGGGCATTGGATGTACTGATGAGCGGCGCCACAGGTTCGACAGGTGGAGCCACCACCGTTTTTTTCTGGGATGTAAAGAACTCAACTTATAAAACATATAAACCACCAAATAATTGGCAGCATGGAACCGGACGCTTAAACATAGCCGACATCGACGGCGATGGCAAGGCTAATACAACATTCGTTTCAGGAAATCGCCTTTACGCACTCAAGGAAGACTTTACTCCATTATGGCCTGCAATATCGGTTAACATCAATGAAGGGACTTCCGGTTATACAAGTACTACGGTATTTGATTTTAACAATGATAAGGCTGTAGAAATAGTTTACCGTGACGAAGCGTATCTCTACATTGTTAACGGAAAGACGGGAAGTATTTTTACGCAGGCAACCTGTCGCTCCAGAACGGCAAACGACTACCCGGTTGTTGCAGATGTAGATGGTGACGGATCAACAGAAATTTGTGTTATCTGTGCAACGAACGATACGGATAATATCAATGACATTAGCCGCGCTCCTTACGGTCAAGTGCGCACTTACAAATCAAATCTGGAAGCCTGGGTGCCAGCGCGTAAAGTGTGGAACCAGCATGGTTATTTTAATGTCAATGTCAATGACGATCTGACAATACCCAGGATACAACAGAAACATCACCTGGTGTTTTCAACGGGCTCCTGCACTACGGGTCCCAATCGTGCGTTAAACACTTTCTTAAATCAATCTCCTTTCCTCGATACAAAAGGATGTCCTACGTACGCGTCTCCGGATATCACCTATGATGCAAGTTCTGTAAAGATCACACCACCTACGTGTCCTGACGGTAACTTTATGGTATCGATGGATATAAGGAATATCGGAGACCTCGGTATTTCATCTGTTCTCCCGATAACATTTTATCAGGGAAATCCAACCCAGGCAGGTGCTGTAAAACTTAACACTGTGAATATCAGTCTCACGAAATTTAATGTCAATGATGTTGTTTCGTTAACGGATATGATTGTACAGGGAACGGGTACTAACTTTACACTATATGCAGTTTTGAATGACAACGGTACAACGGTTCCCACGCCCATCAAATTGCCCAATTCGACTTTCAGTGAATGTAATTATACTAACAATATTGTTTCTGCGAGCGTCACGTCAGTACCGTTTACAATTCAGACGGCAGTTATTTCCAATGACTTTAAATGTGGAAATAATGCAGTGCCTTCAAATGGAGCTGCCGAAGCGTACCGGCTCGTTGGATCGAGCAAAGAAACGGTTGGTTATACCTTTTATTGGTTTGATAGCCCTACTCCAGGCGATACATCACAAGCTGCTTTTAAGGGTCCTGTTAGAACAGGGTTGGCAGCTGGAACGTACTCAGTAATTGCATTTCACAAAGGCGCGAAGTGTGGTTCCACGTCCGCGCAAGTTGTCATCGGGCAGGAGACGAAAAACATATCGGCTGTAATTGTGGAAAATGCACCATTTACAAGCTGTAAAAACCCTGATGGAAAACTTACGGTTACAATAAATGGAGGAGATCCGTTCGGAAATTACACGTACGAATGGTTTGAAGGAAATGTTTTTGGAACAAGCCCAATACTCTCAAAAAGCCATGTCATTACTAATGTTTCTAATGTTACCTACTCGGTCTTAGTCACGGAAAAAGCCACGGGTTGCCAGATACTTGCATCAGCTAAAGTAACTGACAATACGGTTCGGCCAATAGTTACAGCCTCTACAACTCAAGCAAATTGCAATCCGGCAAATTCGGGTAGTGCATCGGCCAAAGTAGGAAATGTTACAAACGGATATGACTTCTTCTGGTATATTGGAAGTAGTGTTAAGCCAACGCATGATTTTTCTGGAAGCACGTACTCTAATATCTCCGCTGGCGATTATACCGTTGTTGCTAAAAGTAAATCCACAGGGTGTAGTTCAGCGCCTGTGGTGGTTACGGTTGCTTCTAAACAAGCTAACCCTGTAACAGCAACTGTCACGTCACATCAAACTTCATGCGGTGCGCCAAGTGGAGCGGCTTCAGCTTTGGTATTGGGAAGTACTGCCGGCTACACCTTCAAATGGTTTAAGGGTAACAATACGCTTGCCGTCAACCTGATTAGTAATTCATCCACGATCACTGGCGTCGCAGCGGGTGTCTATACCGTGGAAGCAACGAGCACGAGTAACGGTTGCGTTGATACGGAAATAATTACAATCAATGATCAGTATGCAAATCCGACGGTGACAGCAGCGACAACTGTGAACAACACAAATTGTACGGGGATTGTACCGAATGGATCAATAACGATAAATATCGATGGGGTTTCTCCAGCAGCCGGCCAATACAATGTTCAATGGTTTGAAGGGAATGGCACGACGACTCCGTTGGGAACGACGGTGGGGAGCGTGACAGGTGTATCAAATATTACGGCTCAGGGACTTTCCGGCGGGACGTACACAGTTCGTGTTACCGATTTAGTATCACCCAGTAATGGATGCGTGTCGACAGCGACTTTTACAATTGCCAATAACCTTGCCGTTATAGGAATAGAGAACACGGATATCGTCCTGGCTCACCAGTCGAATTGCAGTCCGGTGAACGGATCGGCGACGG
>CAMLER010000343.1 GCA_946478915.1 uncultured Chryseolinea sp. | reverse complement strand
CATCAGGTAACGGAAGTACATTTCCCCTAGCTGAAACCGTAACATGAATTCAATATTGTCCGCGAAATCTGGCGCTTCATTTTCTTTTAAGCCGGTCCACTGCCGGTATGCAACGATATTATTTTCTTCCGTGCTATACATTCTCGGAAAAATCGTTTGCCGATCCCGTCCGTATTTATATTCAGATGTTGTCCCCGCGACCTTGTAGGAATTCGTGTCCTTGTAGTACATTTTCGACTTCACGGAAATGCTTTCAATTTCAGCATCAAAGTACGGCCCGTAAAACTGAGGTACCGACATGTACGATTCCCGGTTCATATAGGCTTTTATCAATGCAAGATTTTCAGGATTCGTTTCATCAATGGGTGGATTGCGACTAGAACGAATGAACAGCATAACGTAGGGAAGGAAACCAGCCAACAGAAATATTACAGACCATGTGTAATACCATTGTCTCTTAAACCGGCGTACTAGAACTACGAATAGAACAACAAAAAGGGCAATCATCGCCAGCGCACCGGAATAGAAAGGAAACTTCAACGAGTTGACAAAGAAGAGATCGAAAGAAAAAAGAAGCTCAAAGAACCCAACCGCTACGCTGCGATTAATAACTACAACTATCAATAACCCTATGCCTACTGTTCCAATACAATTTATTAGTGTGAGGCCATGCCGACTTGTATACCAATAAAACGGTAATAGCGAAAGAGCGACAAGACACATGGGATGGATGCAATATGACAACCCCGCAACATAAAAAATCAGAATAAGTCTTCGCGACTTCGCTTCCTCCTGGAGGCTGTTCCCTGTTATTATTAGCCACACAAGCAGCATCAAAAAGAAAGATGCCGCAGCATAAGTTTCTGCTTCGACTGCCGAAAACCAAAATGAGTCTGAAAAAGTGAGGCATAAACTACCAACCGCAGCACCAATGATGACTACCTTGTCATCATAACCATCTGTTGCCATACGCTTGCCAAACAGACAAATAAGGTGAAACACAATATAAACCGTAAGAGCGGAGAAGATAGCGCTAGACAAATTCACCGTGAACGCAACATCCATCGGACCGGCTGCAAACATCGAAAAGATACGAGCTATCAATAAGAAAAACGGATTCCCAGGCGAATGTGGTATCTGCAACTTATAAGCAGATGCTATGAATTCTGCGCAATCCCATAGACTGGCAGTAGGCTCAAGCGTAATAAAGTAGGTGGATAATGCAATCAAAAACACAATAGCCCCAGCGATATGCTGTAATTGTGTTCTATTTACCGCATCTATCAGAGTCTTCCATCTGATTTGTCCGATCCCCACAATACCGGCGACGGGTAATAAAAATCCGACCAAGAGTAACGGTGGTGCAATCCAAAGCGTCAGGATGCCGAACCCGTTTTCTACCGGATCGCCGACCATCAAGAAATAAGCGCACGCCACCAGTATGACGGAAAATATAAAACAGAAGTAATCCCTTTTCGTAAACATATCGCAAGGGAGTAAAACGACTAAACAGCCTGGGTTAAACTGTGTAAAGTAGTGTTAATGCAGTGTTAAACCTTCCGCCAGACTAATTTCGAAACGCGCTATTTTGTACTTTTAGAGTGACATGAAGAATCGACATTTACGAATTATAATCGTATGGGGTACACTGGTGATGGGATCGCTTATTGCCGTCCAGGTGTACTGGTTCAACAGAGCGTTCAACGTTGCAGAAAAGCAATTCGATCACAATGTTCAAATGGCTTTAAAAAAAGTTGCCGACTCTGTGTCTAATGGATCCAAAATAAAAAAACTTTCTTCCAATTTCTTTTTTGTCGATACTCATTCCGAGCTAAATGATGCAGAACTCAGCAAATTGCTAAGAACGGAATTCAACATGCGCAATCTGGATGTCCACTATGAATTAGGTATCTATCGCGCTGACGACGACACGCTTGTATATGGTAACTACATTGGAGCCACGCAAAAGAAATTACGGGCAAGTGATGCTGACCAGTTGAGATCTTACTCAGGGGAAAAGAATTTTGCTATTTACTTCCCAAGGAAAGTCAGTTACGTGGCGGCACAACTCGACATCTGGATATTCTCTACAATTATTCTATTGCTGATGATGGGGTTTTTCGCCTATGCAATAGCTTCCCTTCTTCGCGAAAGAAAGTTTGCAGAGCTTAAAAGCGATTTTGTAAATAACATGACGCACGAGTTTAAGACCCCCGTAACAAACATCAACATAGCCGCTGAAATACTCAAACAAAAATATAGCGATATAGAAGGCGCTGGCGTTTATCTTGATATCCTCCTAAAGGAAAATGAAAAGCTGCGCGATAAGATCGATCAGGTATTAACCGGATCCCAACTTGAGTTCAAAAACCGTCCAGCTTTCACGTCTCTGAATGTGCATGAATTAATAAAAGATTGCGCAGAAGCCTTTCAGCTAAAGATACGTCAGCGCAATGGAGATTTGAATCTGGAACTGAATGCTCAGAGTCAGTTTATTTTTGGCGATCGAGAATTGCTTGTGCACGCTATTAACAATATTATTGATAACGCTGAAAAATATTCCCCTAACAGTCCAAGGATCACTGTGAAAACAATAGACAACGGGAGGGATATTGAAATTCGTGTCATAGATAACGGTATAGGTATCCCAAGTGAAATGCGCCCGCGGGTTTTCGACAAATTTTTCAGGATTTCCACAGGTGATATACACAGCGTAAAAGGGTTCGGACTGGGCTTAAGTTTTGTTAAGTCCGTAATCGACAAGCATCGGGGTAAAGTGCAACTTCATGGGGCGCTCAACGTGGGAACAGAAGTCAGGATTTTACTTCCCAAAGCATGAAGGCTGTCCCTCACGTCATGCTTGTGGAAGATGATGAAAGTCTTGGCTTTCTTATTAAAGATTCGCTTGATGGCCTGGGATGGAAGGTGCATCTGTATCCCGACGGAGAAAAGGGATTATCCGGGTTCCATAGCAATGCATTTGACCTTTGCATCCTCGATGTAATGTTACCCCGCAAAGATGGATTTGATTTGGCGTTAACCATTCGAAAATATAACCAGCACGTACCGATCGTATTTCTCACGGCAAAAAGCCAGACAGCCGACAAAATTCGCGGCTTTCAAGCCGGCGCAGACGATTATGTTTGCAAACCTTTCAGCTTGGAAGAATTAAAGTATCGCCTACAGGCAGTTTTGAAGCGCGCCTCCGGAAATCAAACTTCAGTCAGCAATCGCGGAATATTGAGTGCGGGTGCTTCAACGCTTGACATTCATAACCTCTCATTGACAGTTAATGGAGCGGTGAAGCAATTGACGTACAAAGAAGCAATGTTGCTTCAGATCTTTTTCAGACATCCTGAGCGAGAAATATTCCTCAAAACGGTTTGGGAAGAGGATGGTTTTTTTGTTGCCCGCAGTATGGATGTCTTTATTTCAAGGCTTCGAAAATATTTGGCCGAAGACCGGCACCTTAAGATTGATAATATCAGGGGAATAGGATATAGGATGAAGTGTTTAGGTCTTTAAGTGTTTAGGTGTTTAGGTGTTTAAGTGCCGGCAGTGAAGAATTCTGCTTCTTAACTTTTTCTTTGGAGAATACTTATAAGTCTTCGTAATTGCGGGGCGTCACAAGATTGTGATACCAAAAAAGTGATTCAATGAAGATAAAGGCATTCAAGGGATTTCGTCCGGTGGAGTCAAAGGTAAAGTATGTAGCTTCCCGTCCGTATGATGTATTGGACTCTGATGAAGCGCGAGAGGAAGCCAAAGATAATCCGTGGTCCTTTCTGAATGTTGTCAAGCCCGAAATAACGCTGCCTCCGGATGTTGATCATTATAGCATGGACGTCTACGAAGCAGGCAAAAACAATTTCCAAAAACTGATCAAGGAGGGCGTATTTACCCAGGATAAAAATGAGTGTTTGTACGTCTACGAATTGATCATGGAGGGACGTTCACAAAACGGTATTGTTGCTTGCGCCTCGGTTGACGACTATATGGAGGGGCGGATTAAAAAACACGAATTAACCCGGCCGGATAAGGAAGCCGATCGCAAGAATCACGTTCGCATTTCCATGATGAATGCTGAGCCGGTATTCTTTGCATATCCCGCTGACAAAAAGCTGGATGATATCGTGAATAACATCAAGCAGTCGAAGCCCGTTTATTCCTTCTCGACCGATGACGGTATTCAACACCGTTTTTGGGTGGTTGATAATGGCGATCAGATTGCAAGTATCGTTACTGCATTTGAAAAAATTCCCGCTACGTATGTTGCAGACGGGCACCATCGTACAGCAGCCGCAGCGTTGGTTGGTAACGATTTGAGGCAGGAAAATCCAAATCACACTGGCAACGAACCTTACAATTATTTCCTTGCCGTTCATTTCCCTGACAACCAATTGGCTATACTCGATTACAATCGTGTGGTGAAAGACCTCAATGGCCATTCCCCCACCAGTTTGCTGGAAGGCCTGGCGACATCTTTCATCGTGGAGAAAAAAGGAAAAGTCGCATATCGACCAACACGGCTTCACGAATTTGGAATGTACCTTTCGGGTGAATGGTATGCCTTAAAAGCCAGGCAGGGTATGTACGACGACGCCGATGCCATTGGCGTGCTTGATGTAACCATTCTTTCAGAAAAGGTTTTAAAACCCCTTTTTAATATCCACGACCTTCGCACCGACAAGCGAATTGATTTTGTCGGTGGTATGAGGGGACTAAAAGAACTTGAACGCCGCGTCGACAGTGGCGAGATGGCCGTAGCATTCGCACTCTACCCCGTATCAATGCAACAACTGATTGATATTGCTGATAGCGGTAAGATCATGCCACCTAAAACAACCTGGTTCGAGCCTAAACTAAGAAGCGGCCTCGTTGTACATACCCTTCAGAACGAAAATTGATTTGCCTTCTTCGGCAAAATAAATTTATTCCTCCTTAATAGCCGCTTTAATTTTTGTGGCGATCTCCGGCGTAATTTCTTTAATACCGTGAACTTGGCGAGCGTGCTCTGCCGCCATAGATAACACTTCTTTTTCTGTCTGGGCTTTGATGACACCATTGCAATCAAAACCAACATCGCGACAACGAAGAATTTTTTCCATAGGTCTTTTTTATTAGAGTTAAGAATTATCTCAATAGACAAACATGCGATCGCTTTCGATCGATAATCTGAGAAGCACTTCGGGCAGCGCAAGTTCCGCCGGTTTGCCTTTGATGGCAGATGCCGCTACTCCACGGGATTTGCTCGACATACCCGACAAATAAAATCGACCGCCCTTCTTGATAATAATTTCATAGTGCTCGCGGATTTTACCTGTCCCCAGACCTATGAGATTATCTAGTACTTCTTCGCGAATCAATTGCACTGCATCTCCAGCGAGGAATATGTTTACTTCATGATCTGCTTCGATCGCTGTCCTGGCCACGAGGAAACCAAGCGCCGCCCGCGTGGGGTTTTCAGGCCCGGTAGTGATATGAATAAGAAACTTCATCTTTTTTTGACTAACGTCAGATGACTGCGCAAATGCAAACGAGCCCATGAATAGCAGCCCGATCACTAATTGATATTTCTTCATAGTTTGGATGTGGTTTACCGTTGGCGACCGCATGACATCGCCGAACAACATTTCAATACTAATGAACGGACGAGCAAAAAATCTGTATCATTTGATACAGAAGCAAAAAAATTAGAGCATCTCAATATGTCCCCGGTGCAGTTTCACGACTCCGTCCTTTTCGAATTGTTTTAGAATCCTGGAAACCACAACGCGGGTTGTACCCAACTCGTTGGCAAGGGTTTGATGCGAAAGAGGAATATTTTTGGTCTTCATGAAATGACATTGCTCCAGCAGATATTCTTTAACACGCAATGCAACCGGCTTAAATGCAATACTTCCAAACGAGTTCAATAGCTCGTCGTAGCGATTTTTG
>CAMLER010000342.1 GCA_946478915.1 uncultured Chryseolinea sp. | reverse complement strand
ACAATAAAGACGGCGCTTTAAAGCTTTTGTTACACCGATTTATTCTGCTGTTTCCTGACCAGACAGCGGTACCATTTTGGCAGAAAGATCTGGGTCAGACATGTCTTTGTCGAATGGGTACATAGGCCGTGTAATGCGTTTGAACTCAAGGCGCTCCAGATCTTGATCCACGCCACCTGGCGTCAACGCCATTATCCAATCAGCACGCATATCATATAACTCTGGTACCAGGTATCCGATTTTCACAACGACGATATCAGTCTCGCGCGGATTCAATCCCAATCGAGTAAAGTCCGCTTCATGGTGATATGGCTTTCTTTTTTTTGTTACGATCACGTTCGCACTTCCGATTTGAACAACCACTTCAGTTTCTGCATGTTGATCTCCATGCTGAATAGCTTTGACCGTACCAATCAGTCTGACTGGCGGCGCATACCGGTTATCGATCGCTGCACCTGCATATCCGTCGACCTTGCCTCCGACTCCTGCCTCTACAGCTTTGGCAACAAAATCAGGCCCGGGAATAGACGCGTATATTAAGGAAGGACCTTTGTCAGATTTGAATTCAGGACGCCCAAGAATTTCTTTCAAGGTCCAGGTTACATCTCCGGCGCCACCAGCCGTTGGGTTGTCGCCCATATCGCTGATCATGAATGGCTGTTTTTCACTGCGAAGAGCCATATCAAGACTTTCGCTGAGCGACGCTACGGGTGCAATAAATTCGAATTCATGTCGTACATTCCAAAAAGCAGCTGCAAGTTCTTCAGCAGCTTTTTTCACCGCATCGCTATCATCACCAGTAGTGATTACGACTGCGTGATTCCGCGGCTCGTCTGCCCATGCATATCCAATCCAAATCGCAGCATCCACAACCCCTGGTCTACTGGCAACCGGCGCAACTTTGGCATACAGACTTTTTCCGGGATCTACACGCGTACTGGTCTTTTCGCCCGGCAACAGGATTGGAACTTTAATGTATGCTTTAAAAGGTGGTTTACCGGTGCCTTCCTCAATTCGTTCAAGCAAATTCGAAACAGTTCTGCGATCAGATTGGACTGCATCTTCATGGGGCGCCATCCTATAACAGGTGATCAGGTCACTGTTTTCCGCCAATCTCCAGGAAACATTGCCATGGAGGTCCATAGAAGTTGATATGAGGGTTTCATACCCAACGACTTCCCTAATTCGCTCAATCATATCGCCTTCGGGATCGTCAAGACCGACCACGCTCATCGCGCCATGTATGTCAAAAAAGATTCCATCGTAGGGAAGATTCTTTTTTAGTCCGTCCAGCATTTTCGTCATCAGCGACTCATAAGCTTCACGGGTTACGACGCCGCCGGGCAGCGCTCTTCCAATGAGGATCGGAATCCATTCGGCCTTTTTGAACAGTACGGAATCAGGGGACAGAAAATTATACGAGGTAAGAATGGTGTCGCCGATCCTGGCATGAAATGCTTCCTCATGTGTTTGTGCTGGAGAAAACGTGCTTGATTCAATGGCAAGTCCCGCAATGGCAATGCGTGGAAGTTTCTTTTTTCCGCTGCATGCGAAAAGAATTAAGAAAGAAACAATGAGGACGATTGGGTATGGTGTTTTCATTTCGGAAAGTTAATAGTTAAACTGTTATGCCCATAGTATGTGTCCCCGCGGTCACACCGAGTGGCACCTGAGAAGGGTACGAACAATGGATGGTTTGATACATCCCCGAATTCAGGTATGGGATAATTTATTATTGACCACCTATTACCTATTGACATTTAACTCGTTTATATTCAGGGGACAATTAATTCTGCATCCAAACCATGGCAAACCCGATTTCCACCACCGCCTATTATACCCTTGGTGTTCGTTCCTGGGATGCAACCCGACCCAAGCCAGCCTGCGGTGATACGTTTGCTAAATATTTTATGAATGATGAGGCAAAGGCCATATGGGAAAAGTTCAAGGACTTTAAAATGCCAAACATCAGTAATGCTTCCCGGCATGCAATCATCGACAACTATCTGAAGGAAGCATTACAAAAATCCGTTGACTCAACAGTCCTGATTATTGGCGCCGGATTTGATACACGAGCTTTTCGAATCAATGGAGGAAGATGGATTGAACTGGATGAACAACCTATTATCAACTACAAAGAATCAGTACTACCTCCTTCAAAAGCTACCAATTCCCTTACGCGTATTCCAATCGACTTCTCACAAGAATCCCTTCAGCAGAAGCTATTTCCGTTTGCAACGAAAAAGAAGACGCATGTTGTTGTTGAGGGCGTTCTGATGTATCTTGACAATAGGCAACGCAAGGATCTGTTAGGGGCTTTAAAGGAATTTTTTCCCGATCACATTGTGTATTGTGACCTGATGAGCAAGACTTTTTTTGATCGATATAGTACCAAAATACACGAAACAATTCGTTCGCTCGGCGCAACCTTTACAGAATTGAGTGATTATCCGGAAGGTCTATTTCTCGATAACGGATATACCACGGTTTCAAAAACGTCAATACCATTATACGCCGCACAATATGGTGGACTGGGTGTTCCCACGTTTATTATGCGCATCTTTATGAGACCCCTGATGACAGGGTACAACATTTGGCGATTTGAACACTCGAAGTAACGTAGTTTGTGGACTCACTGACATGCGCCGCGGTGCAGCAACCAATCTGGATAGCCAAAGGAGACGCATCTATAGTTGACGAAACAGAACATCAAATCAATCCGAGAACATATATGAGAACCTCCGTTGTTATTGTCGTGCTGTTTTTATCCATCGGGTGCAGTGCGCAAAATCCCCAGGCTGAAGTTGAAAAGCTAATTGCTGCCAAGATTAAACCCGAGAGTGGCGGAGTGACAGTAGCAGTCGCGCAGGGAGATAATTTACTTTTTAGCAAAGGCTACGGATTAGCCAATGTTGAATATAACATCCCCAATTCGCCAAAGACCATTTTTCACGTTGCCTCAGTTTCGAAGCAGTTTACAGCCTTTGCAATCGCATTGCTGGCAGACCAGGGAAAAATTGCGCTTGATGATGACATCAGAAAGTACTTGCCGGAACTGCATGACTTCGGTAGTAAAATAACAATCAGACACCTGGTGCATCACACAAGTGGTTTGCGCGACCAATGGAATTTACTTGCATTGGCCGGTTGGCGTCTCGACGATGTTATCACAAAAAATCAGGTATTGCAGCTCATCAGTCACCAGGATGAGCTCAATTTCAAACCGGGCGATGAATTTTCATACTGCAATACAGGATACACCTTGATGGGCGAGATCGTAAGCCGTGTTACAGGCAAAAGCTTTCCTGACTGGTGTTCCGAGAATATTTTTAAACCCTTGTCGATGGACCGCACGCTGTTTTATGACGACCACGAAAAGATTGTGAAAGACAGAGCATACTCCTACAACGATTCCCCTGTGGGCCTGAAGAAAAGTGTTCTTAGCTATGCCAACGCCGGAGCTACCAGTCTATTTACAACGGCTGAAGATCTCACAAAATGGTCCGCCAACTTTTATAAAATGAAAGTGGGTAACAAGACGGTTATGAAACAAATGGAAGAACGCGGTATACTGAATAAAGGAGATACGCTCTCCTATGCATTCGGCCAGGTTATATCAAAATACAAGGGCGTCAATAGCATTGCGCACTCAGGCGGCGACGCTGGCTACCGGACCTTCTTGGTTCGCTTTCCGGAGCAACAATACTCAATTGTAGTTCTAAGTAACATTGGATCATTCAATCCAGCGGCACTCGCCTATGAGGTTGCCGACATTTATTTAAAAAAATATTTACAGCAGGATAACAAACCAAGTGAAACGAAGCCAACGACTGCTGCTGCGGGAGGTACGGTTGCTGTAAGTGAAAATGTTTTAAAGTTGTATGAAGGCCAGTACAAACTCAACGCAGAAATGATCGTTACAATTAAAATTGACGGAGGGAAACTTACTGCGCAGGCAACCGGTCAACCGGTGATAATGCTTGCCGCTGCTTCGGAAACAGAATTTGTCGTTCCTGAATACGGCATTAAGATCGCCTTTAAAAAAAGCGACAAACCTGCCACTGAGTTCAATCTGCACCAAGGTGGTCAAATTATAACGGCCTCGAAAATTAAACCGTTCGATTTAAAGTCGATTGACCTTAAGTCTTACACCGGTGTGTATTACAGTCCTGAACTTCAAACCAGCTATGATATCGCTTTAAAAAACGACACGCTGATTCTTAATCATATTCGACATGAACCGGTGCCTATGTTCGCCGTTGGAATTGATGCATTCACGACTTCTGCATGGTATATGAGTAAAATCGATTTTAACAAAAATTCGCAATCTGAAATAACAGGCTTTAGAGCGTCTAGTGGTCGCGTTAAAAATGTGAGATTTGTAAAAACGGCAACGTTGCCTAAGTGAAGGAACCTACTGATCTGTGTTGAGTCACGTTGCAGCTTCAATTTTTTCTTCAGCGAGCTCATGATCCTCAGAATCGGCTTCTTTCTTTTCTTCGGCGTTTTCTTTAATCTCTCCCTCAGCCAAAGCAACCTCAATGAAAATCGGGAAATGATCTGAACCAATTGACCGCAGCCGTTTTAGTCGTTTAAGGTAAAAATGTGACGAGCAGAACACATGGTCCAGAGGCCAGCGCAGTAGCCGATAGTTCGCATGGAATGTACTAAAGAATCCACGACCAATCCGGGGATCGAGCAGTTCGCTCACCTTCAGGAAAAGGTTTGTAGTGTAACTCCATGCAACGTCGTTAAGATCACCAGCCACAATGACCGGCAGCTTACATTTCTTTGCCTCCTTCCCTACTATCAGGATCTCCGCGTCGCGCTCTGTGGAAGTATCCGATTCACCTGGCACAGGCGGCTTTGGATGAAGACAATACAACCTGAATTTTTTGCCGTTTTTTGTTTTTATATCTGCAGTGATCGAAGGTATATCCGGTTCCACAAGATGCCGCAAAGCGTGCTCAATAATTTCCAATCGGGAGTACAACAGCATTCCATAGGTATTTGACTGCGGTTGAAGAACGCGATATTTGTATCCACCTAAACATGATTCCACTTCGCGCTTCCAATGCTCATCCGTTTCCACCAAAAGGATTATGTCAGGATCATATTGTTTGATGGCATTGTTACACATTTCGGAATCCCTATTGTCTTGAAGGACATTAGCAATAAATATTTTTATGGTATCCAGGCTTTGATCCGCAGTTTTCTTCATCTGCTTCGATGCAAGTGGTGTGTAATCCCATATGAGTGAAAGTAAATAAAGAGCATTCAAAATCAGGATTCCGATAAAGATCAAATCGTGAGTGTTTTCAAACCGGGCGAAAAACAGGAAAAACACAAGGACCAAAATACTGATCCAGAATTTTTGTGACCTGGGGTAATCAAAAACTCTTACAAACCAATAGTCGCTTTTGATCAGCGGAAGAATTGAAAAAAATACAATCAAATAGCCCAGAAAAAAAAAGGCAATACGAACGATATCCAAAGTTGTCATGAATTATTTAAATACGTTAACTGCGGATACACTGATTTGGGTTATTATTTTCTGATCTTCACTTACTATAAGGAATAAGGAATAAGGAATAGGTGCTCCTTTTTCAACTATCATTCAATCCGTCCGAACCCGCATTTACCACTTACTACTTACTACTTACTCTTCAAACACCCTTCACCAAATACTTCTCCAACCACCCCACAATAATCTCCCGCATCTCAGGCAACTCTTCGTGTCCACAGTCGAAAAGATCAATCCTGCAATCCTCCCTTCGTCCATATTTTTCATATAAAGGAATCAGGTAGTTGCTAACCTTTTCCACTCCCTTCGGAGGTGTCAACTCATCTCGTCGACCATTAAGACTCACATGCGGCCTGGGAACAATCAATTCATTAATGGTTTTTGTTTCAAAATGTTTTAAAAGTGAGGGAACAT